>NZ_JBJJBV010000359.1:0-5680 GCF_045446735.1 Nocardiopsis protaetiae | reverse complement strand
CCCCCCGGAGTGCTCCCCGGTCAGGCCGGGAACTCGTTGACGTGGGCGCTCCAGACGGAGTCGGGGTCGCGCCGCCGCGCCTGGCGGGCCTGCACCAGGCCGTAGGCGCCGAGCGCGGCGAGTCCGGCGCCGATGATCCAGGCGGTCCACGCCGCCAGGGGCAGGTGGGTGTAGCCCAGCAGCCAGGGCATCGCGAACACGAGCACACCGATGGCCAGCACCGCGATCTCCCCCGAGAGCGCCCCGGGGCGGGTGAGGGAGATGACGGCGGCCATGATGACCCCCAGCCCGAGCACGAACAGCGCGCCCCCGCTGAACCCGTACATCCCGTGCCAGACGAAGCTCAGTCCCAGTGCCAGACCGGCGGCGATCGCCACCCAGTCGGCCCGGCGTCCCTTCTCACGCATGGTGCCACCTCCCTGCGGCAGGGCCGTCCCGACAATCGGCCGACGGCCCTTGGCAGGACTTGTACCCATTCGGGCGCCCGGCTACGGCCCCGGATACCGCCCCTGGACACGGCGAACGGCGCCGGGGTGGTCCCGGCGCCGTCCGAAGAGCGGCGAGTGCCTGGTAGTGAGGGCGCCCACGGGCTTCTGGAGGCCCGGAGCGGACGTCTTCGAGGAGAAGAACCGTCGGCCGCCAGGCCGCCCTTTGAGGGCGGTGGCGGGCGACGGGTGGGCGAGGACGGCCGCGTAGGGCCGCTGTGCCAACCGAAACCCCATTCCCGTTCCCCGGGCGTCCGAGCACGGCCCGAAGCGAAGCGGAGGGCCAAAGCTAGTACGACGGCAGGCTGGGGTCTACCTGGTTGACCCAGGCCAGGACGCCGCCGCCGACGTGCACCGCGTCGGCGAAGCCCGCGGCCTTGACCGCGGCCAGCGCCTCGGCCGAGCGCACGCCCGACTTGCAGTGCAGGACGACGCGCTTGTCCTGGGGGAGCTTCTCGAAGGCCTTGCCGTTGAGGAACTCGCCCTTGGGGATCAGCGTGGCGCCCGGGATGCTGACGATCTCGTACTCGTTCTTCTCGCGGACGTCCACGAGGAAGATGTCGTCGGGCTTGTTGTCGAGGAGGTCCTTGAGCTCGCCCGCGGTGATCGTCGACCCGGCCGCGGCCTCGCTGGCCTCGTCGGAGACGACGCCGCAGAACGCCTCGTAGTCGATGAGCTCGGTGACCGGCTCGGTGTCGGGGTCCTTGCGGATCTTCACCTCGCGCCAGCTCATCTCCAGGGCGTCGAAGATGAGCAGGCGGCCCACCAGCGGCTCACCGATGCCGGTGATCAGCTTGATGGCCTCGTTCACCATGACGGACCCGATGGAGGCGCACAGCACGCCCAGGACGCCGCCCTCGGCGCAGGAGGGGACCATGCCGGGCGGCGGGGGCTCGGGGTACAGGTCGCGGTACTGCGGCCCGTACTCGTTCCAGAAGACGCTGACCTGGCCGTCGAAGCGGTAGATGGAACCCCACACGTACGGCTTGTTCAGGATGACCGCGGCGTCGTTGACCAGGTAGCGGGTCGCGAAGTTGTCGGTCCCGTCCAGGATCAGGTCGTAGTCCGCGAAGATCTCCAGCGCGTTGTCGGAGTCCAGGCGGTCCTGGTGGAGGATCACCGTCACATTGGGGTTCACCTCCTTGATGCTGTCGCGGGCCGACTCGGCCTTGGGGCGGCCCACGTCGCTCTGGCCGTGGATGACCTGGCGCTGGAGGTTGGACTCGTCCACGACGTCGAAGTCGATGATGCCGAGCGTGCCCACACCCGCGGCGGCGAGGTAGAGCAGCGCCGGGGAACCCAGCCCGCCCGCACCGACGACGAGCACCTTGGCGTTCTTCAGGCGCTTCTGCCCGTCCATGCCCACGTCGGGGATGATCAGGTGTCGCGAATAGCGGCGCACCTCGTCCACGGTCAGCTCGTCAGCTGGTTCCACCAGCGGCGGCAGCGACACGGTGACTCCTCATGTCTGTTCGTGATGCTTCACACCGCCCGCAGCAGGAGGACCACGGGCGCAGGGGTCGCGGGGCGCGAAGCGTGCTTGCTCTTATACCCAACCTAACGGGTGGGGTTTTCCATTCCCACCCCCGGGGGCGGTGTCAGGCCGCACATTCGCGAAGGTCCGCGTCCCTCTGGGCGGCAACCACCCTGACCCGCCGATTCATTCCCCGCCGCCTCCCCCGCCCGCGGCACGGCGGCGGGTAGGGTCGGCGGTACGTCCGTCGACTGGGGGAGGTACCCGTGACCGAGGACCCGACGACACGTCCCGCACCCGGGGAGGACCCGGAGGCCGCGGTTCCCGAGGCCGACGCCGCCGAGCAGCGGCTGCCCGCCTCCGACACCGAGGACGACGACTGGCTGGAGCGCGCCGCGGTCGGGGAGCACCCCGACGCGAACGAGGCCGACGTGGTGGAGCAGCTGCGCGAGGCCGGGACCGACGACGACGATCGGCGCTGACCGCGCACGCCGCGACCGCTCTCCCGCCGCTCCCGTCTCACGGCCCTGGGACGACTCCTTATGTCACAGGTAACTTACGCAGGAGTAAGATGGCGGGAAACGCCGTGGAGCGCTCCCCGGACCGGGGACGCGCACGACGGCGCCAGCCACGCAGATGTCCGATGATGGCGTGCATCTGCCATGCCGAGTTCGGAGGGTGTGGGTGTGACAGCTCCTTCAGACGCCCGCTCCCGGGGCACCCGTCTGCCCCGGGTCAGGCGCCGCCGACAGCTCCTCGCCGCCGCGCAGGAGATCTTCGTCGCCCGCGGGTACCACGCTGCCGCGATGGACGAGATCGCCGAGCGCGCGGGGGTGAGCAAGCCTGTCCTCTACCAGCACTTCCCCGGGAAGCTGGAGCTGTACCTCGCCCTCTTGGAGGAGCACTCCGAGGCGCTGGTCGAAAAACAGCGCGAGGCGCTGGAGAGCACCGACGACAACCGCCAGCGGGTCATCGCGAGTTTCCGCGCGTATTTCGACTTCGTGGCCGGTGACGGCGAGGCGTTCCGATTGGTCTTCGAATCCGATCTGCGCAATCTCCCGGCGGTGCGCGAAAAGAGCGAGCAGACGTTCCAGCGCTGCGCCGAGCTCATCGGCGAGGTCATCCGGCAGGACACCAGCATCTCCGACGAGGAGGCGCACCTGCTGAGCATCGGGCTGGTCGGCATGGCCGAGACCAGCGCCCGCTACTGGATCAACAGACAGGGATCGGTGCCCAAGGACGCCGCCGAGCTGCTGGTGGCCCGCCTGGCCTGGCGCGGCATCAGCGGCTGGGACCTGCACCGCGCCGGCGATGAGGCACCGGCCGGACAGGACTCCTGACCCAGCGCGACCCCCGCGCACGCGCGACGACACGAAGGACCCCGGGCATCCGCCCGGGGTCCTTTGCCATAGCGCATTGTCCTCTTCGGCAAAGGGCCTGTCACCCTTGTTCCGATCAGGGAATTCCCAAGGCAGGGCAATACCTTCCGTCCTGCGCCGATAAATGATTTGAAGCGGATACTCCGGGTATCGCCCGGGTGGGAGGCACCGTGCTTCTCTTCGCCGGTTCCGAACGGCGACCTTTCGGTACGACCGAACGGAGCGAGCGATTTGGGGGTGAAGACGTCATGGATGTGGGTCAGGGTCTGACAACTGCCTGGCAGGCGGTGGCGAGCTTCGTGCCGCTGCTGGTCGGCTTCCTGGTGGTCCTCGTACTGGGCTGGATCATCGCGTGGTTCGTGGGCAAGGGTGTCGGCAAGGCCCTGCACAGGGTCGGTCTGGACCGCGCCCTCCACCGCGGCGGGGTGGGCGAGTACTTCGAGCGCAGCAACTGGAGCGCCAGTGAGCTGTGCGGCAGGATCATCTACTACGTCGCCCTGCTGTTCGTGTTCACTCTCGCGTTCAACGTCTTCGGACCGAACCCGGTGAGCACGCTTCTCAACGATGTGATCGCCTGGATCCCGCGCGGCATCGTCGCGCTGGTCATCGTGGTGGTGGCGGCGATGATCGCCAAGGCGGTCCGCGACATCATCACCGGTGCGCTGGGCGGTCTCTCGTACGGCCGACTGCTGGCCAACCTCGCCGCGGTGGCCATCCTGGCCCTCGGTATCATCGCGGCGCTCAACCAGATGGGCATCGCCACGACCGTGACCACGCCGGTGCTCATCGCCGTGCTGGCCACCGTGGGCGGCGTCCTGGTGGTGGGTGTCGGCGGCGGCCTGATCCGGCCGATGCAGTCGCGCTGGGAGCGCTGGCTGGACCGGGCCGAGGAGGAGACCGGCCGACTGGCCGACAAGGGCAGCTACGAGGCGGGCCGACAGGCCGCCATGGACCGGCCCGCGGCCACCACGCCGGCCGAGCCCGAGGCCGAGAGTGCCGCCGCCGCGCGTACCGCCACCGGCATGCGCACGCGGCCGGGCATGGGCACGCCGGGCACGGGCCGGGGCGAGCGGCCCGAGGACCGCGCCTGACGGGTACGGGCGCGACGAACGTGTAGTCGAGGGGAAGGGGGCACGGAATCGAAGAGGTGCAAGACGAAGGAGACAAGGGAGGGCGGGGCCGACGGCCCCGCCCTCCCGCTGTCGTGCGTCGCCGCCCGCGGCCTACATGAACTCCGAGTCCCGCAGCTCCAGGCGGGACAGGTGCTCGATGCGCCGGACGGCCAGGACCACCGTGGAGATCAGGGGCAGCAGCGCCAGCCAGAAGACCACGCTGCCGGGCCCGCTGAAGACCATGGAGGCCACCGCGACGACGAAGATCAGTGCGAAAAGCGCGAAGTCGACGCGATCCTGCTGGATCAGGACGCCGACCGGTGGGCGCGCCGCCCCGTGCCGACCGCTCCTCATTCGCATTCCTTTCTCGCGGCTCCTGCGGGCCGCTCCGCCAGTCACGACGTCCGGTCCGTTCCGGACCGGCATAACGCCGTGCATCCCACGTTGCATTCCGCAAGGCCCCGCGCCCGGTCGTCGGGGCGCGTGTCCGGCCGCCGTGGGGTCGCCGATGTCCCCAGCCTAGGCCCGTGAAGGGATTTTCGCCGGTGAACGGGCAGGGCGGGTGATCGAGGGCGTGTCCGGCGGACCCTTGCGGGTCACGGTCGCCGGGGACTGCGCGTCGTCGGTCACATCGGTGCCTGCGGATGGCAACAACCTAGCGGACGAAACCGCGCTCCTTGGCCAAGCGGCAGATGGCGAGGACGCGGAGGGTCTCCCAGTCGTATTCGACGGCGGCCGAGTCCCAGCCCCGTTCGAGGCAGCCGTCGAGGAACCCGTGGAGGTAGGTGGCCAGGGTCCGCGAGGTCACCTCGCCGCCGGAGGAGGCGATGCCGTCGCACACCTGCGCGGCGTGCTGGTCCAGCTCAGCGCACATCCAGGGGTCGATCGGACCGGCGAGGGGGCCGATCTTGTGGAAGTCACGGGTGAGTCCGGCCAACGGGTGGCGCACTGAGGTCCCACGGGGCATGGAAGTACCTACTCAGGGGTGGTCGAGACACGGGAAACTTCATCGAGTTTATGTCCGCGCCCCAACCGATCGTCACGAAAGTGTTGGAAATTACCCGCTCTTGACCAGAGTGTCCCCAAGGGCGGGTCAAGAACCGGGGCGGGCGGGTATCGGGACGGGCCCGGATGGGTAACCCCGGACGTTCCCGCAGGTCGGGACGGCGTCGGCCCCGATATCGGGCGGTTGCCGGGCCGGTGTCGGTCCGGGTGCCGGCCCGGGCGTGG
>NZ_JBJJBV010000358.1:0-5972 GCF_045446735.1 Nocardiopsis protaetiae | reverse complement strand
GGCCGCCCCACGAAGGCGGCCGCCCACTGTCCGTCCCTCACCGCTCAGGAGCATCCATGACCACCTCCGTCACCGACGCCTCCGCGGTCACCGGCGTCACCCCGCCGCCCGGTGTGGACCGCATCTGGTACACCCGCTGCCCCGTCCCCACCGCCAGCGGCGTGGCCCTCAACCTCGGCTGGCTCACCTCCGCGTTCAACTCCCACGGGCTGACCGTCGGCGTCCTCCAGGACGCCCCGCCCGAGATCGCCGCCCACCACTTCGACCACCGCCTGCGCGGGCTCTTCCGCGAGGGCGGCAACGTCCCCGCCCTGGCCGCCAAGTCCGAGGGCGCCCCCACCCGCCTCATCGGCCTCACCTGGATCGACGAGGGGCAGGCGATCCTCACCCGCCCCGACACCGGCATCACCGGGCCCGCCGACCTGGCCGGGCGGCGGGTCGCCGTCCCCGGCCACGCCGCCACCCCCGGGCGGAGCTTCCCCCGGGCCATGGCCTTGCACGGCCTCACCGGTGCCCTCGCCCTGGCCGGGCTCACCCTCGACGACGTCCGGCAGGTCGAGGTGTCGGCCGTGTTCGAGCCCACCGTCGGCGCGGACTCCCGGGTCGGTAACTGGCCCGGCCTGTCCGCCCTGGCGGCGGGCGAGGTCGACGCCGTCTACGTCAAGGGCGCCCGCACCGCCGAGGAGGGCGCCGCCATCGGCGCGGTCGTCGCCGTCGACCTGGACGCCGCCCCCGACCGGCGTTCGCGCGTCAACAACGGCACCCCGCGGCCCATCACCGTGCACGAGCAGACGCTGGCGGAGAACCCCGAGCTGGTCACCGCGTTCCTCGTCCAGACCCTGCGCGCCGCCGACTGGGCCGCCACCCGCCCCGACGAGGTGCGCGCCGTCCTGGCCGCCGAGACCCGCTCGGGGGCGGCGGGCGTGGACCGCGCCTACGCCGACGGGTTCCACACCGGCCTGGCCCCGGACCTGTCGGCCGAGCGCCTGGAACTGCTCGACCGCCAGCAGCGGTTCCTGCACGACCACGGCTTCCTGGCCGCGCCGGTCGACGTGCACGCCTGGGCCGCCCACGAGCCGCTGGCCGAGGCGTACCGCGTCCTGGCCCGCGAACACCCCGTCCTGCCCGAGAACCCCACCGGCTGAGCCACCCACACCCTTCAAGGAGCACCGCCATGACCAAGGTCGGGTACTTCCCGCACAACAACTCGCTGTTCGTCCTGCGCCACCGCGGCATCCTGGAGAAGGCCCTGCCCGATGTGGAGTGGGTGGACCTGCGCGACCTGCCCCAGGGCGTGCGGCCCGAGCCCACCGACGGGCTGCCCACCGTCCACGCCGACCACCTCTTCGACGGCGGCTACGACTTCATCGGCACCGGCTTCACCCCGCCCATCACCGCCCAGGGGCACGGGCTGGACGTCGTCTACGTGGCGATCTCCGGGCCCCGGGTGGAGAACGGGCGGCTGCTCGTCAAGGCCGACTCCGACATCCGCAGCCTCAACGACCTCCAGGGGCGCAAGGTCGGCATCGCCCACGGGTCCTGGCAGACCACCCTGCTGCTGTTCGCCCTCGAACGCGCGGGGCTGACCTGGAAGGACATCGTCCCGGTCGACACCGGCGTCAACGCCGGACAACAGTTCCTCGCGGGGGAGATCGACGCCTGGGTCGGCGCCTACCCGGGGCTGAAGGCGGTGGAGGCCCAGGTGGAGACCCGCGACCTGGTCGCCACCGACGGGCTGTTCAGCCACCGGTCGCTGTGGTTCACCCGGCGGGACTTCGCCGAGGAGCGGACCGACGAGCTGGCGGCCATCGTCAACGCGCTCCAGGAGTCCGATACCTGGATCCGGGAGAACCCGCGCGAGGCGGCGGAGATCTTCGTGGCCGACGCCCGCGAGCGCGGCAACCCGGACACCGACCTGGACGCCTGGGAGCACGCGCTGCGCACCCGGCCGTTCGGGCTGCACCCGGTGACGGAGGAGTTCGTGGCCGAGCAGCAGCACGCGGCGAACCTGCTGCACGGCGGCGGGCTGCTGCCCACCCGGCCCACCGTGGCCGAGGCCGTGTCGGAGAAGGTCAACGCCCTGGTCCCGCCGGTCCCGGGGGAAGTCCGATGACCGAGGTGATCCTGCGGCTGCCCACGGGGGCCGCGCCCACGCGCGGGCTCGGGCCGGTGGCCACGGACGTGCGCGGCGGGCTGTACGGGCCGCTGGAGGAGGCGTTCCAGACCTGGCGGGCGGCCGAGATCGCGGGGCTCGGCGGGGTGCTGGCCCCGGACGATCCGGACGGCGAGGAGCCCTGGACGGTCGCCACGGGGGCCCTGCGGGCGAGCCGGCACCTGCGGGTGATCGCGGAGTTCGCGCCGTCGTTCGCGACGCCGGTGTACGCGGCCAAGCTGTCGGCCACGGTGCAGCGGTTCACCGAGGGGCGGTTGGGATGGAAGGTGACGGTGGGGGGTGACCCGGCCGCGCGAGCCGCCCAGGGCGACCCGGTCACCGGCGCGGACGCGCTGCGCCGGGCGGACGAGTTCCTCACCGCGGCCCGGGGGGTGTGGCACGAGAAGCCGTACACCTTCGAGGGGGACTTCTACCGGGTGCTGGAGGGTGGTTTCGGGCACCCGCTGGCGGGGCGGCCGTTCCCGACGGTGTACCTGTCGGGGAGCACACCGGGGGAGCTGGACCTGTCGGCGGTCCACGCGGACGTCCACCTGCTGCGGCTGGGGGATGACGTGGAGGCGGTCCGCGCCGAGCTGGACCGCCGGGCGCCGGGCCGTGAGATCCGGCTGGGTGTGGAGCTGTCGGTGTCCGTGCGCCACGTCGGTCAGGACGACGGCCCGCCGGAGGAGGTGAGTGGCCGCTGGGACGGCTTCGCCGCCCTGGGCCACGCGATCCCGGAGGGCCTGGTGGGAACCCCCGCCGAGCTGGCGGAAGAGTTCGACGCCCTACGCCGCCGCGGCGTGACCACGTTCATCGTCGAGGCCCGCCCGGCCCTGGCCGAGGCCTACCGCCTGGGGGAGCACGTGCTCCCCGCCCTCGCCGATCTGGAGCGGAGGGAGGCCGCCGATGCCCGCTGACATTCCCGTCCTGCGGCCCGACGCCGCCCGCCCGGCCCGTGCCGGGGCACCGGTGTCCACGGACTTCCCGGGGGTTCGTACCGGCGTCGTCTGGGACGACCGCCCGGCCGACACCCCCGGCCCGCCTCCTCTGCCGGTTGATGCCGGGCCGCTCCATGCCGACGCCACCCGTGCCCACCGTTCCGAGTCCGCCACCTGGACAGAGCCGCACCTGCCCGCCGACACCTCGACTCCACGCGATGGGGCCACCCGTGTCGGCCTCGCCTCGGCTGGGGCTGGCGGGGTAGCGGGTACGCGGTGGCCAGGTGATGCCCCGGTTTCGGAAGGCCGGGCTGTTCACCCTTGGCCCGCTCCCGCCTCCGTGGGAGGGTCGGCCCTTGCCGTCGATACCCCGACTCCGGACGGTAAGGCGGGTCACCCGGGCCCCATCGGTCCCACCGGACCCGCCCGCACGGGGGTGGTGCGGCTGCGGGCGGGTGCCGGGTTCCGGCCGGTCCGCTCCGGCGGGAACCGGCGGCCCGCCGACCCCCGACTGCGGGTGGTGCGTGTGCGGCGTGCCATCCCTCGGCGGCCCGACACCATGCGGGTCCTGCCGCACGTCCGACGCACGAACAGAAGGGAGCCCGACCGTGTCCGTTGACTTCTACTGGCGCATCGGCATGCACGGGGACCAGCGGTCCCTCACCGAACGCGCCGCCACCCGCGGCGACTGGGAACCCGACGGGCCCGGCCGGATCTCCCCGGCCCTGCGCGGCGGCGCCCCGGACGGCTACGCCTACATCGAGCACATGGCGGACGTGGCGCGTTCCGCCGAGGCGGCGGGGTTCTACGGCGGGCTGATGCCGTCCTTCCCGTTCACCGACGACCCGTGGGCCACCGCCGGGCTGCTGGCGCGCGAGACCCGGGGCTTCCGGTTCATGATCGCGTTCCAACCGGGGTTCCTGAACCCGGTGCACGCGGCCCGCATGGCGGCCAGCCTCCAGCGGGCCACGAACGGGCGCGTGGTCTACAACGTCATCACCGGCGGCGGCGGACCCGCCCAGCTGTGGTGGGGCGACGAGGTCGCCCACGACGACCGGTACGCGCGGACCTCGGAGTTCCTGCACGTCCACAAGGGCGTGTGGAAGGAGCGGCCGTACACCTTCGACGGCCGGTTCTACCAGGTGAAGGACGGCGCGCTGCCGGAGGCGCTGGCGGCCCAGGACCTGCCGGAGGTCTACTTCTCCGGTTCCTCCGCCGCCGCCATCGATGCCGCCGGGCGCCACGCCGACTACTACCTGTCCTGGATGGAGCCCACGGCGGCCCTGGCGCAGAAGTTCGCGGCGGTGCGCGAACACAGCGCCGCGCTGGGGCGCACGCCCCGCTTCGCGGTCCGGGTGGACGTGGTCGCGCGCCGGACCGAAAAGGCGGCGTGGGACGTGGTGCGCACCGGGTTCGAGTCGGCCGACCCGGCGGTGCTCGCCGAGTGGCGGACGGGGGATTCGGTGGGGGCGGCGCGGAGCCTGTCGTTCATCGACGGGCCGGTGTCGGGGTACCGCGATCTGGAGGTGGAGCCGAACGTCTGGGGCGGTTTCAGCCTGCTGCGCGGCGGCCCGGCCTTCGGCCTGGTGGGCAGTTACGCCCAGGTCGCCGAACGTATTGACGAGCTGATCGCGCTGGGCGTGGACGCGTTCATCCTGGCCGGGGTGCCCCACCTGGAGGAGGCGCAGCGGGTGGGTGCGGAGGTGCTGCCCCTGGTCACCGGCGCGCGAAAGTCGGTTCTGGTCTGACGCTGCACGCACCGAGGGCCCGTCCGGATTCCTCCCGGACGGGCCCTCGACGCGTCTGCCGCTCATGCCGTCTCGCGTTCGTCGGCCGAGTCGTCGTCTTCGTCGTCGGAGTACACCTGCGGCGGATACGGCTCGTCCACCCACATCACCTCGATCGGGTACCCGTCCACACCGCCCTCGCAGGCCCGCAGGACCGACCTCATCGAACAGAAGTGGCTCCGGAAGCGCTGCTCGGTGCCCTGGAGGCGGAAGTCCCGCGTGGAGTACTGGAAGCCCCAGGCCATGATGGCGGCGTCGCTCCCGTCGTGGTCGAACACCACGACGGCGAACCGGCGGGGTGCGTTCTCGTGGACCATTTCTTTGGCCTCCTCCATCAGCTCCTCGGGGGAGGGGTAGAGGAGGCGGTGCAGAATGTCGCTGCTTTCGTTCACCATGAAAAAAGCATGAGGCCCCGGGCGTGCACGGGGAAGGATTATGTGGTTGCCAGCGCGATCGGAAACAGCAGTCCGAAATGGGGGGTTTTCCGAGTCGCCTCAAGGCATGTGAGGGAAACTCGCAGAAACTTCATGTTATCTCGGGAAACTCGTGCCGAGCTGCGGAAACGCGGGGGTGTCTTGGGAAACCTGCGGCGATCCAGAGCGGTGCAAGCGCTGGAGGAAGCACCTGTGGAAAACCTGCAAAGCCCGTCTCCCCGGTCTACTGATCTTTGATGTGTGGGTTGACAGCCGAGCGAGCTGGGAAAACCCTGGCCATGGAGCTTCCCCTCTCCTCTCCCCGCACTCCTGCCGAGTACGAGAAACGACGCCTGGTCGCCGCGGAGCTGTTCGACCAGGGCGAGCTGTCCCAAGCCGCGATCGCCCGCCTGCTCGGCGTGAGCAGACAAGCCGTCCACACGTGGCACACCGCCTGGAAGAACGAGGGCCCCGCCGCGCTGGCCGCCCGGCCCCGCGGCGCCGAACCCTTCCTGAACGGCGAGCAGGAGCGGGCCCTGGCCGCCCTGCTCGACTCCAGCCCCACCGAGCACGGATGGCCCGACCAGTCCTGGACCCTGGACCGGGTCAACCACCTCATCAACGAACGCTTCCACGTCGCCTACGCCGACCCCTCCGGGGTGTGGCGACTACTGCAACGTAT
>NZ_JBJJBV010000357.1:0-5679 GCF_045446735.1 Nocardiopsis protaetiae | reverse complement strand
CGATGGGGCGCATGCCCTCCCCCCTGCTCCCCCTGGGCCGCGCCGACCGTGGCGAGCGGCCGCGCCCCGCGCCCGCGCCGCGGCTGGCCATGGGAGCCGTCACGCTGGCGGCCCTGGTGGCCGCCGCGTGGGCGGCCGTCCTCGCCCTGACCGCGGCCGAACCCTTCTCCTGCGCGCTGACCTCGGAGGATACGGCCGCCATCCGCTGCAACCAGGCCGCCGAGCGGTTCGCCGACCTGTCCCCCGCGGCCGTGCTCCTGCTGCTGCTCCCGCCCGCCGCCGGTGTCGCCCTCGGTTGGTGGGGAGTGCTGCGGGCATCCCCCGGCCGCAGGCCGCCCGGCGGCGGTACCGCCGCCGGGGCCCGCCGGGCGGCGCTCGGCGCGTGGGGGTGGGTGGCGGCGGGGGGCGTGCCGGTGCTCGGCGGGCTGGTCGGCTGTGCGCTGCTGTGGTCCGCCCTCATGGAGGCCTGGCCGGAGCTGTGAGGTTCCTGCTCGATGTGACCCCGCTGCGGCGGGTGCCGGCCTTCCGGAGGTTCTGGGCCGGGTCGGCCGCCTCGGCGCTGTGCGGGCAGTTCACCGTGTTCGCCGCGACCTTCGCGGTGTGGGAGCTGACCCGGTCCACCGTCCTGATCGGCGCGCTGGGGCTGGTGAGCGCGGTGGCGTGGTTCGTCGCCCTGCCCGTGGGGATGGCGTTCATCGACACCGTCGACCGGGCCCGGGTGGCCCGGTCCGTGATCCTGGCCCAGTGCGCGACGGTGGCGGCGCTGGCCGCGGCAGCGCACCTGGGATCGGTGGCGGCGATCCTGGCGCTGGTCGGGGTGAACACCCTGCTCATGGCGATCGGCCAGCCCGCGCGGCGGGCGATGGTGCCCGCCCTGGTCGGTGACGGGCTGATCGCCCCGGCGCTGGCCCTGTACAACCTGTCCTTCCAGGTGGGCCTGCTGGCGGGCCCCGCGCTGGCCGGGCTGCTCACCTCGGCGGCGGGGGTGGAGGTGTGCTTCCTGGTCAACCTGGTGGGCTTCGCGGCCTCCCTGTACGGGCTGCGCGGGCTGTCGGTGGACCCGGCGGGCACCTCGCGGGGGTTCGGGGCGATGGCCGAGGGGCTGCGGTTCGCGGTGCGGCGGCCGCCGGTGCGCGGCGCGCTGCTGGTGGACCTGGCGGCGACCGTGCTGGCGATGCCGCTGGCGCTGTTCCCCGCGATCAACCAGGAGAGGTTCGGCGGCGACCCGGCCACGTTGGGCCTGTTCGGCAGCGCCGTCGCCGTCGGCGGGGTGACCGGCATGGTGCTGAGCGGCACAGTCACCCGGCGCGGCCGCCCCGGGACGGTGATGACCGCGTGCGCGTGCGTGTGGGGCCTGGCCCTGGCCGCGGCCGGGTTCAGCGCCCACCTGCCGCCGCTGCTGGCCGCGCTGGCGGTGGCCGGGGCCGCCGACACCTGGTCGGTGGTGAGCCGGGGCACCCTGGTGCAGTCCGCCACCCCCGAGGACATGCGCGGCCGGGTGAGCTCGCTGGAGCTGGCGATCGGGATCGCCGGGCCGCACCTGGGGAACTTCCGCGCCGGGCTGGTCGCCCCGCTGCTGGGCGCGGGCGCCGCGATGGCCGCGGGCGGGGTGATGTGCGCGGCCGTCTGCGCCGCGGTGTACGCGCTCACGCCGGGCATGCGCAGATGACCGGTTCCGGGGGATCCCACTCACTCCCGGACCGGCCCCCGGTTCAGCGGATGAACGGCTCCAGATAGCCGTCCAGCCCCACCGAGGCGTAGTGGGCGCGTGCCATCTCGATCTTGGTGAAGACGTCCTCGTACCCGGTCTGGGCACCGTTCTCGTCCACGTAGACCATCGCGCCGGTGATGTTGAAGAAGGTGACCATGCGGTCGCAGTCCTCCGGGACCGCCAGGGTGTGGATCTCGCCGGGCGGCTCGTAGACGAAGTGCCCGGCCTCGGCCACCCAGTCGTGTTCGTAGTAGTGCCAGCGGCCCTCGATGACGTACCCGAAGACGGCGCCCGGGTGGCGGTGGCGGGAGACGATCCCGGAGGCGGTGACCTTGAGCAGGTTGCACCACTGGCCGGTGACGGTGTTGAGCATCAGCGGCCGGAACCACACGTCGGGTGCCTGCGGCACCCACACGCGCGGGTCCTCCGGGACCGCGGCGACCGCGATCTCGTCGGGGATGCCGACGGCCTGGGAGATGACGGGGGTGTTGTCGGGCACGGTTCCACCTTTCTTCGGGGGGTCGGGTCTCAGGGGGGTCAGGCGGCCAGGTAGCCGCCGTCGACGGGCAGGACGACGCCGGTGATGAACCCGGCGTCGGGCCCGCACAGGAACTCCACCGCGCCCGCGACCTCGGCGGGTGTGCCCCAGCGGCCCATGGGCGTGCGGTCCAGGATCCGCGCCTCGGCCGCGGGGTCGGTGCGGATGCCGCCGGTCAGGTCGGTGCTGATCCACCCCGGGGCGACGGCGTTGACGCGGATGCCGTCGGCCGCCCAGGCCACGGCCAGGGACCGGGTGAGCTGGGCGACGCCGCCCTTGCTGGCGGTGTAGGCGGGCACCAGGGGGCCGCCGAAGAAGCTGAGCATCGAGGCGAGGTTGACGACACTGCCGCCGGCCGCGGCCAGGGCGGGCCGGGCGGCGGTGCAGGCCCGCATCACCGAAACGAGGTTGACCTCGATGACGCTCGCGAACACGGCCGGGTCGAACTCCTCGCGGCGGCGGATCACACCGACCGCGTTGACCAGGGCGGTGATCTCGGTGAAGGTCGCCAGGTACTCCTCGATCCCGCCGGGCGCGGTGACGTCGAGCTCGGTGAGCCCGACCTTCTCGCGCAGGTCGGCGGGGGCGTCGTCGGCGCGCAGCCCGCAGGCCTCGACCCGGTGGCCGCGGGCGGCGAACCGGGCGGCGACGGCCGCCCCGATGCCGCTGGTGCCGCCGACCACGACGACGGCCGGGGTGGGGGTCTCGGCCATGGGCTCCTCTCGGGGGTGGTGGGGGGCGTCGGTGGTCAACGCCCCTCCTCGGGGACGGCGAGCGCGTCGATCCAGTACTCGCGGGCCAGGGCGTCCACCCCGGCGGGGGACACCCCGCGCAGGTGGACGGTGGTGCCGTCGGTCCCGGCGATCCGGCCGTGGTCCTGGAGGCGCAGGATGTGGTAGCGCTCGGGCGGGAAGCCCAGGACCACGTCCACCGGGAAGCGGCCGCGCTCGTCGGGGTTCTCGCCCAGTCCGGGTTCGGCCTTGCCGACCGCCTGGAAGGAGAGCCAGCCCTGGTAGAGCAGGACCGCCAGGACGACCGCGGCGATCCGGCGCAGGGTGGGCGAGGACGCCGCTCTACTCCACATCGGCGGCGTCCCCCGGACCGTTCTCGCGCTCCCCCTCGGCCAGCAGGCCGTTGACGTGGGCGACGGTGGCCCGGAACCCGGGGTGGTCGACGGCCGTGTCCCAGGTCCGGGGGCGGGGCAGGTCCACGGTGACGATCTCCCGGACCGTGCTGGGCCGCCCCGACAACACGACGATCCGGTCGGACAGGAACACCGCCTCGTCGATGTCGTGGGTCACGAAGAACACCGTGGGGCGGCGGGCCTCGAAGATCCGGGTGAGGTCCTCCTGGAGGCGGCGCCGGGTCTGGGCGTCGATGCTGGCGAACGGCTCGTCCATGAGCATCACGGCGGGTTCGGTGGCCAGCACGCGGGCGACCCCGAGCCGCTGGCGCATACCGCCGGACAGCTCGTGCGGGTAGCGGTTCTCGAAGCCCTCCAGACCGACCAGGGCCAGGTGCTCGCGGCCGCGCTCGGTGCGTTCGCGCCGGGACACGCCCTTCATGCGCAGGCCGAAGACCGCGTTGCCGAGCACGGTCTTCCAGGGGAAGAGGGCGTGGTTCTGGAAGACGACGCCGCGGTCGGGGCCCGGGCCGGTGACCGGCCTCCCGGCCACGGACACCGTTCCGGAGGTGGGCCGGACGAACCCGGCGACCGTGTTCAGGACGGTGGTCTTGCCGCAGCCGCTGGGGCCCAGGACGGACACGAACTCGCCCTCGGACACCGAGAAGGAGACGTCGCCGATGGCCACGACCTCGTCCCCGGTGTAGGTGTCGGTGTAGGTCTTCTCCAAGTGGTCGATCACCAGGGCGGTCATCCGTCGTCCTCCATACCGCGCACCAATCCCCACCGTTCCACGGTGGCCCTTTCGAACGGCGCCAGGACGAGGGCGTCGAGCATGTACCAGAGGATCCCCAGCACGACCATGCCGAGGAAGACCTGGCTCACGTCGCCCACGCGGCGGGCGTCGAACATCATGAATCCGATACCGCTGGTGCCGACGATGATCTCGGCGGCCACCAGCGCACGCCACCCGTAGCCCAGCCCGGTGCGCACCCCGGTGGCGATGGACGGCAGCGCGCCCGGCACGGTCACCTCCCAGAACACCCGCAGGCGTCCGGCGCCCAGCGAACGGGCCGCCAGCACCAGTTCCCGGGGCACCTGCTCGACCCCGGAGACCACGGCGAGCATGAGCGGGAACACGACCGTGTAGACGATGACGAACGTGACCGCGGTCAGGCTGAACCCGAACCAGACGATGACGATCGGCAGCCAGGCGATGTCCGCGATCGCCTGGAAGAACAGCAGGATCGGCCACAGCGCCTTGCGCACCCGCAGGGACAGCGCCGTCAGGAACCCCATGGGGATGCCGATGAGCAGGCCGAACCCGGCGCCGTAGGCCAGGCGCTCCAGCGAGTCGGACAGGTAGCCGGGCAGGACGCCCTTGCGGACCAGCTCGGCGAACTCGGCGACGACCCGGTCGGGGCCGACGAAGAACGCGGGCGGGAACACCTCCAGTTCCGCGACCAGCCACCACAGGGCGACCACCGGGACGAAGGGTCCCAGGGTGCGGAACGCGGGGCTGCGGGTGAGCCGCAGCCACAGCCGCCGCAGCGGCGGGGCCGGGGCGCGGGCGGGCCTGCGGGGGCCGGCCGGGCGCGTGCGTTCGGCGGATGCCACCGCCATCACCCCTCCCCGGAGGTCATGCCCCAGCGCCGGACCGTGCGGCGCTCCAGCGGGGCGAGCAGCAGGCGGTCCGTGCAGAGCCACAGGACACCGATGACCACCATCGCGGCGATGATGACGTCGGTCGAGAACGAGGTCTGGGCGAGGAAGAGCGCGTAGCCCAGACCGGCGTGGGTCGCGATGATCTCCGCCGCGACCAGGCCGCGCCAGCCGTAGCCCAGGCCGATGCGCAGGCCCGCGATGACGCTGGGCATCGCCCCGGGCAGCAGCACCTCCCAGAAGAGCCGCCACGGCCCGGCCCCCAGGGAGCGGGCCGAGCGCACCAGCTCCCCGGGGATGCGGCGCACGCCCAGCATGGTGTTGTAGGCGAGCGCGAAGAACATCGCGTTCCAGACGATGAAGACGACCGCGCCGTCGCCGTAGCCCAGCCACAGGGTGGCGATGGGGATCCAGGCGATGCCCGCCAGCGCCACCGAGAACCGCAGCAGCGGCGAGAAGAACGCCGACAGGGCCCGGCTGGCGCCCAGGGCGATGCCGAAGGGCAGGGCGGTGGCCACCGCGATCACCGAGCCCATCAGGACCCGGTAGAGGCTGGCGCCCAGGTGCCGGGCCAGGTCCCCGCTGGCGGTCATGCCCCACAGGGCCCGGGCCACGTCGGTGACCTGCGGGAAGACCCGCGGGGGG
>NZ_JBJJBV010000356.1:0-5750 GCF_045446735.1 Nocardiopsis protaetiae | reverse complement strand
CGCGGTCCCACCCGGCACCGCTCCGCCCGGGGCCGGTGCGGTCGAGGCCCCCGCCCCCGACAGCACCAGGCCCGGCGGGTGGACCGGCAGGGAGAGCCCCCCGGCCCCGCCGCCGAGCGGCGCGGCGCCCCGCACCGGCAGCTCGGCGGGGCCGGGACGTCTGGGATCGCGCAGCAGCGCGTCCACCAGCGCCGCCGTCTCGGCGGCGGCGGGCGCCGCGAACATCCTGGACAGCGAGGACACCGTCTCACCCCTCCTTCGTCGGTGTCGGCCGTGTCGACCTGGTCGCCGGTGCGTCAGGCACGCGGCTTGACCTCGATGTTCTCCAGGACCCCGACTGCGTCGGGGACCAGGATCGCGGCGGAGTAGTAGGTGCTGACCAGGTAGGCGATGACGGCCTTGTCGTCGATGCCCATGAACCGGGCGTTGAGTCCCGGCTCCACCTCGTCGGGCAGCCCGGTCTGGTGCAGGCCGATGACGCCCTCGTTGTCCTCGCCGGTGCGCACCGCGATGATCGAGGAGGTCCGGTGCTCGGTGACGGGGATCTTGCCGCAGGGCAGCAGCGGGATCCCGCGCCAGGCCGGCACCCGGTTGCCGTTGAAGTCGACGGAGTCCAGGTTCAGGCCGCGCTTGTTGCACTCCTTGGCGAACGCCGCGATCGCCTTGGGGTGGGCGTACAGGTACTGGGTGTTGCGCCGCATCGTGATGAGGTCGTCCAGGTCGTCCGGGGTGGGCGGACCCTCCTGGGCCTGGATGCGCTGGCCGAAGTCGGCGTTGTGCAGCAGGCCGAACTCGCGGTTGTTGACCAGTTCGTGCTCCTGGCGCTCGCGCAGGGCCTCGATGGTCAGCCGCAGCTGGTGCTCGGTCTGGTTCATCGGCTTGTTGTAGAGGTCGGCGACCCGGGTGTGCACGCGCAGCACGGTCTGGGCGACGCTCAGCTCGTACTCGCGCGGGTTGAGCTCGTAGTCGACGAAGGTCTGCGGCAGCTCGTACTCGCCGTCGTGGCCCGAGGACAGCTCGATCTCGGCCTCGCCGTACTTGTTCTGGCTGTTCTTGGGCAGGGAGCCGAACAGGTCCACGTGGAAGCGCAGCGACTCCGAGCGGTCCAGCGCCTCGGCGAACTGCTGCCGGGTCAGCGACAGGAGCAGGCCCGCGGTGTCGGCCCGGGCGGTGAAGTCCCAGGTCGGGGCGTCCTGCACCAGGTACTGCTCGCCGAACTGGTCGCCGTCGGCCAGCACGTCCAGCCGGTCGACGCTGCCGTAGCGGCCGGTCGCGATCCGGCTCACCCTGCCGTGCACGATCAGGTACAGGCGGTCGACCTGCTCGCCCTCGGAGACCAGGACCTCGCCCGGCTCGAACTCGCGCTGCTCGAACCGGTCGGCGAGGTCGGTGAGCACCTCCTCGTCGTCGAATCCGCGCAGCAGCGCCAGCTCGCCGAGTTCCCGCGGGATGACCTGCACCCGCGAACCGGTCTGGTGGAACTCGATGCGGCCATCGCCCAGGGTGTAGGTGAGCCGGCGGTTGACCCGGTAGACACCGCCCTCGGTCTGCACCCAGGGCAGGGTCTTGAGCACCCAGCGGGAGCTCTTGCCCTGCATCTGCGGGGCGGATTTGGTGGTGGTGGCCAGATTCCGCGCGGCGGCGGTGCTCAGGCTCTTCTGCTGACCGCCATACACCTCGGGGGCTTCGGTCGACATCGGCCGTCTCTCTCCTGTGTCGTGTGAGGGTCCCCCGTTCCGCACCCGACAAAAGGGACCCCGGAACAAGGAGGAAAAGGTTCGATTCGGTCGCCCAGCGCAGGCCGGAGGCGGCACACGCATGTGTCCCCCGACCGCGAAAGCGCTGCCCACGCTAGGGGCGCCGCACCGGGCCCCGCAAGCGAACGCAGGAATTCCACGGCAAATCGCTGGAATCCGATATCCGTTAACCCAAAAGTACGAAGACCTTTAAAAGAAACCTTCGATTCTCTTTCCGTGACCCATGCCTCACACACAACGGAAAATTCACGACATTCACCCACTCGGTGCCGGACGCCCGCACGGGGAACAAGGCCTCCAAAACGCATAAAAGCCGCGCCCCCGGTCTGGGAGCGCGGCCGTACCGGCGCTTCTCGGTCGCCCGGCGTTCCCGGTTTCCGGTCACCTCAGGGCCGGGGCCCGCCGGTGACCTCCTCGACCAGGGCCACGATGTCGGCCTCGTCGGCCACATGCAGCTCCCGTGCCAGGTCGAAGAACTCCCGGTCCGTGGTGCGGAACCACAGCACCGGCTCCGGCTCGATGTCGACGAAGGTGAACGAGTTCCACCGCACCCGCACGAATTCCCGCGGACCATGGCCCCGGTTGCGCTCGTGGTCCCGGACCAGCAGGACCCGGCGGCCGTCCGCCTCGGACTCCGCGCACTGGACGGCGAAGGAGCGGCAGCCGTCGTAGAACGGATCCCTGGGCACGCCGTCGACCCGGTCCGGGTGGTCGACCCGGGCTTCGAGCCCCACCCGATCCGGACCGGTCCCGGTGTAGCCGACGGAGACCCTCGACCTGGATGTGTGCACACGGGTGGCGGTCCACCGGTCGCCGTCCAGCAGGAGCACGTCGTGGGAGTACTCGGACAGCGCCGCCACCTCCCGGTCGAACCACTGGCGCCGTTCCTCCAGGTACCGGCCGTGGTCGTAGCCGGCCCGCACCGTGCACGCCAGGGCCAGGCCGACGACGATCCAGAGGGTGGCGAACCTGCCGCCCCGGGCCAGGGCGACCATGACCAGGACCGCGCCCACCGCCACCGTGGACCCCGCGGGCCAGAAGGCACCCAGCGGGAAGTCGTTGTTGAAGGACCAGGTGACGACCGACTGCACGTAGGACACGGCCACGACGGCGGTGAGCAGCACCGCCCTGGCATAGGGGCGGGGGACCCCGTTGCGCGCCCAGCGGCGGGCGGATCCCCGAAGCAGCAGGGCCACCACGCCGAGGGTGGACAGGGCCCACACGGCGTAGTACCCCCACGGGGTGGGGGCGTCGGAAGGACTCATGATGAGCGAGAACCCGACCACTAACGGGACGACGATGGAGATCGCGAAGAGCACCAGGACGTACCCGCACCCGGCGGGGATCTCCAGGGGCTCGTCGGAGAGCGTCCCGCGGTCGGGAAGCGTCCCGTGGTCGGGCGTCTGCATGCGGGGGTCCCTTCCGGCGGCCTGCCCGGTGGGACGCCGCGGCCGGCCGCCCCGTTCCCCCTCCCCTCATTCCGGGGTACCGGGATCCGGGGGCGGCCCGACCTCGGCGCCGGCGCTCAGGTGCCCCGGATGGCCCCGCAGTCGGATTCCTCCATGTCCCGGCCGGCCTCGATGTCGTAGGGGTCGTCCTCGATGAACCCCCTGGGCTTCTCGCCCTTCGGCATCTCGTCGGCGTAGGCGGGGGTGAACGTGACCTGGTCGTTCAGGCAGTGCACCGGGCCCACCGAACGCCACCAGTTCGGCATCGCGGTCAACGGCCCCTCGCCCCTCCCGTAGAACGACACCTCGCCGTAGTGCGAGGTCACCAGCCGGACCGACACCTTCTCGCCCGGCCGGGCGACGGGGTGCACGATCGTGTACTCGGTGCGGACCGCCAGGTACTCCCACCCCCGCTCGTCCTCGGCGGCCTCCGCCCACATCCGGCCGTCCACCTTGACCACGTCGCCGATGGGCTCGGCACTCCCGGGCGTCAGCCGGAAGAGCACGTTCCGGCTGTCCATCAGGGGGTCCTCGTGCCCGGCGTACTCCTGGTACCAGTCCGCGGCCTGGCCCCTCAGCAGGGACCGGAAGCGCATGTCGTCGCCCTCGAACACCGCGGCCCGGTCCAGGTACACCGCCTCCAGCAGCTCCCCGGTGGCGTCGTACGCCTCCTGGACCCGGTCGGCGGGATACCCCGCGATCCCGGCCGCCTCGGGGACGACGAACCCCTCCCCGTAGTCCTCCGCCTCGGTCCCGCCGAACGGGTCGTCCCGGTCGACCTCGTCGAACGAGAGGGGGAATCCGGTGACGTCGCGGACGACGTCGTTCAGCAACTGCTCCGCGGGGGCGCCGCAGCCGGTCAGGGCGGCCGCCGCGACCAGCACCGCGCACGCCACCGCACGCGGCCTCAGGGTCAGGGATCTCTGGGACACCGGGGGAATCCTGTCTTCACTTATCGGGGGATTTGCGAACTTCGCCCAGTTCTATCCCACCCCCACGACAGCCCGACGCCCGGGCCGGGAAAATCCCTTTTCCCACCTCCTCGACCCGGGATACCTTCGCCCGGTGAACACTCAGAGATGGACCGACCACGCCGCCCCGAGGCTCAACGCCGTGGTGTGCGACCTGGTGCTGATGGTGATCCCGGAGCGCCGCCCCGTCCAGGGCCGCTGCACCCGCCCCGGCTGCTCCTGCTCGGGCTGGTGCGCCCGCTTCTCCACCGGCCGCGGACGCCCCGGCACCGGCCCGGGCCGCCCCCGCCGCACCGCCCGCGGCAACAGGCGCTCCCCGGCCCTGCTCCACCGCACCCCAACCGGCCGCTCCCGCCACGCCTGACCGGCCCGCCCGCCCGGGGCCAGAACCCCCGAACCGCCACCGACCCCGGGCGGGCACAGCGCCACCCCCGCACCCGCTCGACTCCGCACGCCGTGCGACCCGCCCCAGAACTCCCCCGACTCCGGGAGCGGCCGCCCCGGACCGCAGACCGGGTCCGGCGGCTCGCCGCCCGGACACCGCGCCGCCACCAGCGCGGCCGCGTCGAGGGTCTCCTCCCCACCGCGACCAGACATTCCGTGGCCTCGACCACGCCAGCAGCACGCCGCGGATCATGCCCGAACGTTCCTCCTCTGCGGCTTCAGCGGCCGCCGACCCCGTTCACCGGTGCGGTCCCGGTCAACGGACCCGGTAGTGGGCGTACACCTTCTTCATCTGCTCCATCCAAAAACCCAGCCGCTGCTCCGAAGAGGCGTTCGGCGTCAACAGCCCCTTCTCCGAAGCCAGCTTGAAGAAACCCGAACCGGGGTCGTTCCCGGCCTGATAGACCGTGATCGCCGAGATCATGGCCCCGACCTCGGGAAACGTCCTCTCCACCGCCTCGCCGAGCAGTCGGCCCACGGCGGTCCGGTCGACCTCCCGGGAGAAATCGAAGGGCCGCTGCCCGGTCCGCCGCACGAGCGCGCCGTTCAGCTCGCCGTAGGTCGTAGTCGTCCCCGCCCGGGCGTGGTCCTCCAGGTGGTCCACGGTCGCGGCGACCAACTGCCCCCACTCGACGTCGGTCCTTCCGTACAGGCTTCCTCCACTGCCTCGGCCGACCGCCGCGAACCACCCGCCACTGACCCGGCTACCCCGAGCCCCCGACACCACTCGGCATCTCCCGCTCCGGGTAACAGAGACCTGTGACCGATTCCGGCAACCGGGTTGGCGGCCAGGGCGCGTTGGGTAAGGATGGTGAAAGGTTTCCTGCCCCGGACGAAGGGACGTGTACACCGAGCCTTTTTCATCCTGCTTCTCGGAGCTGAAGGACCAGCACCGCGCGGGTGATCTGGCCGGCGCGTTGCGGGCAGCAGCGTAGGCGGCGCAGGATGTCCCACTGCTTGAGCCGGGCGATCGCGCGCTCGCCCGGTGAGCGGAGCTTGGCGTGTTCGGAGTTGGCGTCCTTCTTCCACTGCGGCTTGCCGCGCCCCTTGAACGGGCAGAACACCACGTCCGAGAGCCCCACGTATCCCTTATCGCCCAGGCCGAGCAGTCCCGCGGCTCTGATGCGCTC
>NZ_JBJJBV010000355.1:0-5768 GCF_045446735.1 Nocardiopsis protaetiae | reverse complement strand
CCCCCCCGGCCGTGGGGCCGAGCCCGTCAGTCGGTGCCGAAGACCCGGTCCACCACCCGGCGGGCCGCGCCGCCGTCGTCCAGCGGGCAGAACTGCTCCACGAACGCCCGGTAGGCGCCCGCGCTCTCCCGCACCACGTCGTCGATCCCGCGCAGGGCCTCGATCACCTGGTCCGACTCCATCAGCAGCGGCCCCGGCGCGGTCTCCTCGAAGTCGAAGTAGAACCCGCGCAGGTTGTCCCGGTACCCCTCCAGGTCATAGGTGAAGAAGAGCATCGGCCGCCCCGTGTTCGCGAAGTCGAACATCATCGACGAGTAGTCCGTGATCAGCACGTCCGTGACCAGGAACAGCTCCATGATCTCCGGGTACAGCGACACGTCGTACACGAAGTCGCGCCCCACGATCGGCACCGCGTCCACCACCCGCGGGTGCCGCCGCACCAGCAGCACGTGGTCCTTGCCCAGCTCGTCGTAGAGCCGCTGCAAGTCCAGGTGCAGGTCCAGCTTGTGCTTGCCGCGCGTGTAGTACTTGTCGTCGCGCCAGGTCGGCGCGTACAGCACCACCTTCTTGTCCGCGGGCAGCCCCAGCCGCTCCCGCGTCCGCTCCGCGATCGCGTCCCGGTCGGGCGCGAAGAACACGTCGTTGCGCGGGTACCCCGTCTCCAGCACCTCCCCCTCGAACCGGAAGGCGCTGCGCAGGATCGGCGTCGCCCACGGGCTCGGGGACACCAGGTAGTCCCACTGCCGCGTCTCCCAGGCCAGCTTGTCGAAGTAGTCCCGGGACTTGCCGCGGATGTTCTCCACGTCGAAGCCGATGCGCTTGAGCATCGACCCGTGCCAGGTCTGCACGACGGTCTGGTCGGGGTGGCGGTGGAACCACGCCGGCTGGCGGGAGTTGGTGACCAGGTACCGGCTGCGCGCCAGCCCCTCGTAGTACTCGCGCCCCCGGTGCCGCACCCGGGTCAGGTCCTCGGGCAGGCTCACCTGCCCGTCGGCGACCAGCCACGACATGGGGTGGTCCGCCCACCGCTCCCGGCGGCGCAGCTCGGCGTAGATGCTCTGCGGGCTGTCGGAGTACTGGCGCCCGGTGTAGGTGTCGAACAGGACGCCGTCGACCACCGGCTCCAGTCGCCGCGCCGGGTAGAACGTCTCGCGCAGCTCCCGCTGGGCGAAGGTGCCCTGCTCCACGGGGCGCAGGTCGCTGCCCACCTGGAGCACCGGGATCCCCCGCCCCTGGTAGGACAGGGTGTAGCCGCGTTCGGCGGTCTGCATCTCCAGCGGCAGCGCGGCGAGCAGTTCCTCGGCGAACTCCACGCCCACGTCGGCGCGGGCCTCCTCTGGGACCGACCCCGGCCCCGACGACCCGGCACCCGGCTGCGCACCCTCCTCCGACGAGCCCACCCGCCCCCACAGCTGGTACCCGCCCGCGGGCAGCGACAGGGTCCCCGACAGGGTCGGGACGTCCGCCGGGGAGAACCGGGCGGTGAACCGCTCCCCCGAGCGCTCCACCTCCAGCACGTGCTCCTCGTCGCGCCCCCGCGCCTTGGCGACCAGGCCCAGCTCCGCGGCGGCCCGGAAGGCGCCGGACAGCAGCAGCGTCCGCCCCTCCCAGCGGGCCTCCTCCACCGAGGGCCGGGCCAGGCCCGCGCGCAGCCGCAGGTGCCCCACGGCCGAACGCAGCACGGACAGCTCGCGGCGCCCGTCCCCGTCGGCGTAGGCGGCGGGTGCCACCTCCTCGGGCACGACCAGGGGCACCACCTGCTTCTCGCGGGTGACCAGGTGGGCGTCCCAGGTCTCCTGTCGGATGACCCCGTTGCACTCCTCGACGGTGCGGTCGAACAGCTCCCGGGCGGCGACCCGGGCCGTGAACCGGCCGCCCCCGGCCTCCAGCGGCACGCTCACCGTCGCGGTGCCGGGCCGCCGGGTCAGCCGCAGTTCGACCGCCTCGGCGGCGGGCGCGGCGACCGGCGCGCCGGTCAGCTCCAGCACCCCGGTGCGCTCGTCGAACCGGTGCCCGGTGATCATCGCCTGGCAGGGCTCGACGCTGACGATGAGGTGCTGGTCGCGGTTCCAGTGCGGGCGGACCCACACCTGCTCGTCGACCCTGTGGTACCCGGGACGCTTGGCGGGGCCGGGCACCGGGTTGGACAGGGCCCGGCGCCGGGTGATGCCCCGGTTGAGGACGACCAGTTCGATCTTCCAGTCGGAGGCGTCCCAGCGGCCGGACTCGCGCAGCCGGCGCGGGTCGACGATGACGGTGAAGCCGCCGTAGTCGTGCCGGGCGGCGTCGAGCACGTCGGGCAGCCGGTACTCGGCGGCCCGGCGGATGCGCACGGGCAGGCGCACCCGGCGGCGGTCGTCGGAGCGCACCGCGTAGGCGGTGACGTGCTGGTGCCAGCGCCGGTGGGCGCGCAGGTGGCGGATGCCGAGCCGGCCGCGGATGTGCAGCCGCCCGTCCTCCCAGGCGATCTCCTCGGTCTTCTGGCGGACCTTGATGTCCTCGTCGACCCGGTAGACCTCGCGGGGCACGGCCTTGGCCGGGTCCTCGGCCTCGAAGAACGGGTAGCGGATGTAGTACCCGAACCCGCGCCGGACCAGGGTGGCCTTCTTGATCTCGACGCTCTTGGCGAAGGTGGCGACCTCCACCACGTCCTCGGCCCGGTGCTTGCGGACCAGGTGGTAGAGCAGGCGGTCCAGGACGCCGAGCCCGTCGAGCAGGCGGGCGGGCACGTGGTCGAGGTAGGTGTTGACCAGCGCGACCGCGGTGGCGCGGGTCTCCTCGTCGGCGTCGTCGAGCCGCATCAGCAGGCGGTGCAGTTCGCCGTTGAGGAGGGTGCGGTCCCACAGGTCGCGGTCGTGGGTGGCCAGCCCCTCGGCGAGCCGGGTCATGGCGCCGAGCCTGCGGGTGAGGACGTCCTCGTCCAGGGGCAGCGCCTCCTGCGCGCGGCGGCGCTTGAGCAGGGTGGGGCCGGGCAGGACGTCCACGGTGCGGGCGGACAGGGCGGCGCGGCGCAGGCCCAGGCCGGCGTCGTCGGGGTGCAGGCCGTGGTCGGTGAGGGAGTTCCAGAAGTCGCGCCGCCACAGCTTGTTGCCGGGGTCGCCGTCGGCGACCAGGCCGGGGACGTTCCGGGGGTCCTCGGCCAGACGGGCGCGGGCGTAGTGGCGGCGGTGGCGCTTGGAGGGGGCGGCGCCCAGCTCGTCGAACGTGTACACGTTGCCGACGACCAGGTCGGAGCGGGTGTCGCGGGCGGTGTTCAGCAGGTAGGAGAGCGCGTAGCCGGTGAGGGCGTCGGAGCCCTCCAGGAAGAGCAGGTGCTCGCCGCGGGCGGCCGCGGCCCCGCGGGCGCGGGCGGCGGGCCGATCCGGGGCGGGCTCGCCGGCCGGCAGGACGGCGGTGATCCCGGCCGGGGGCGCGGCGGCGAACGCGGCGGCGACGGCCAGGGCGTCCTGGGCCTGGTCGACGGCCTCGTCGCCCTGTTCGTTGTCCTCGCCGGCCGGTCCGGTGTCCTCGCCGGGGGTCCCGTTCTTGGCGCTGCCCTCCCCGGTCCCGTTCTCGCCCTCCTCCTCGTCCGGGGAGGCGTCGGGCTCCGGGTCGGCGGCGGCCGGCCTTCCGGTGCCGGAGGCGGTGGGGGCGGTGGGGGGCGCCGGGCGGACGGGGACGAGGACGACCTCGATCCCCGCGTCCGCACCGGACGCGGGTTCTCCCTCTCCCAGGGCGGCCCGGCCCTCTCCCAGGCCGGTCTGGCGGCTCAGGGAGTCGAGGCAGTGCTGGAGATGGGGTTCGGTGACGTCGAACGTCACGATGACTGTCGGTTCGGGCACGGAAGTTGACACCCTCCGGAGGGTTCGCTGCCGCCGGCAGCGTGCGGGACCCGGCAGATGCGGCTCACGCGTGGACGGTAACGGCGTTCAGAGCTTTTTGTGGTTCTCCGTTCACCCTGAGTGAGAGTCCCGTCGAGAGAGGCGTCCTCTCCGGGGAACGGGGATACGGAACAGGGCCGGTCGGGATGGACGTCGACGGCGCACCGGGGCCCTGCACTAGGGTTTCGCTTCAGGATTACCACAGGAGCGGGAATCGGGTGCTCCACGCGGGTATCGGTCGTGTGACAACGGTGGCCCGGGGCCGTAGGACCGAGGCCGCAGGCCCGAAGCCTCAGGCCCGAAACCGCACCCCCCGAGAACGAACGGACCCCCATGGCCCCTCCCGAACACGGTGACGAGAAGCGGATGGACGACGGACGACCCGGGCGTCCCGGACGCCCCTCCGGGGACCCCCTGTACACCCCGGGCGCGGGGCCGGTGCGCCGGGCGGTGGAGCGGCGCAGCGCGGTGCCGCTGCTGTGGCTGCACCGGGCGCCGCGGTGGCTGTCGCCGCTGCTGCTGGGTGTGCTGTTCGTGGCGGGGCTGCTGGCACCGGGGCTGGTGGGCGGGCTGTGCCTGCTGCCGGTGGCGCTGTTCCTGGCCTGGCTGGCGTATCTGACCTGGCCGACGCTGGAACCACGGCAGCGGGCGCCGCGGGCGCTGGTCGTGGGGGTGATCGGGGTGCTGGCGGTGGCCCGGTTCCTGGGTTTTTGACGGGGTGCCGGTTCCTGGGTTTTGACAGGGTGCCGGGTCCGGGTTCCTGGCGGGGCACCGGGCTTTTGACGGTCGACGCCCGGAAACCTCGGGCGTTTTGACAATCATTTTCGTTTTCGTGATAATGGTGGGCGTGTCCGCCCAGATCAGGGACGAGTCCGTCCCGCCCGCCTTCCAGGCCATCGACGCCCGCGTCTCCTACGACGGGGTGCCCGTCCTGGACGGGGTGAACGTGGCGATACCCGCGGGCGAGACCGTGGCCGTCCTGGGCCCCAACGGGTCGGGCAAGTCCACCCTCATGCGCGCGATGCTCGGCATCGTGCCGCTCACCTCCGGCGAGATCCGCGTCCACGGCAGGCCGCTGTCCCGGTTCCGGGACTGGCGCCGGATCGGGTACGTGCCCCAGCGGCTCACCGCGGGCGGCGCCGTGCCCGCCACCGTGCGCGAGATCGTCGCCTCCGGACAGGTCGCCGCGCGCCGCCGGCTGTCGCTGTCCACCCGCGCCGACCGGGAGGCGGTTGACGAGGCCCTGGCCGCTGTGGGTTTGACCGGCCTGGCCCGTGCCTCGGTGCGCGAGCTCTCCGGCGGCCAGCAGCAGCGCGTGCTCATCGCCCGCGCCCTGGCCGGGCGCCCCGACACCTTCGTCATGGACGAGCCGATGGCCGGGGTGGACCACGAGAACCAGCGGGCGCTCGCCCGCACCATCGCCCGCCTGCGCGAGCAGGGCTCCACCGTCGTCCTGGTCCTGCACGAGCTGGGGCCGCTGGAGGACGTCATCGAACGCGCCGTGGTGCTGGAGTCGGGCCGGATCGTGCACGACGGCACCCCGCCCGAGCCGACCGGCGAGTGCGCCAGGCCCGGCCACGAGCACCAGCACCCCCACCCCGACCCCAACGACCCCGACCCGCGGGCGGCCGAGCTGCCCTCCCCCGCGGACCTGATGCGCCTGGAGGTACCCGGCCGTGATTGACCTCCTCCAGTACGAGTTCATGCGGCGGGCGCTGATCGCCGCGGTACTGGTCGGCCTGATCACCCCGGTCATCGGTACCTACCTGGTGCAGCGCCGGCTGGCGCTGCTGGGCGACGGCATCGGGCACGTCGCCCTGACCGGGGTGGCCCTGGGCCTGCTCACCGGAATCTCGCCGGTGCTCACCGCCGCGATCGTGTCGATGGTCGGCGCGGTCCTCATCGAGG
>NZ_JBJJBV010000354.1:0-5652 GCF_045446735.1 Nocardiopsis protaetiae | reverse complement strand
GCGACCGCCGAGGGCCCCCGAGCCGTACCCGAAAAACCGCCGACCCCCCTCGGAACCACCGACGGACAGGACCACCGACGTGCGACCCGCCTTCCGGCCCCTGGCCCGCCTGGCCGCCGCCCTGGCCGTGCCCGCCCTGCTGCTCGCCGCGGCCGCGCCCGCCACCGCGGCCCCCGCGCCCTCGACTCCCTCGCCGCACCGCTCGGCCGGCTGCGGCACCGCCCCGCCCCAGCGGCCCGGGGAGAGCGCCCAGCACTCCCTGACCAGCGGCGGCCTGGACCGCTCCTACCGGCTCCACCTGCCCGAACGCTACGACGGGCGGCGCGCCTGGCCGGTCGTGCTCGCCTTCCACGGCCGCGGCAACACCGGCGCCGGGACCGAGGCCTTCTCCGGCCTGTCCGAACTCCCCGCCGTCGTCGTCTACCCCGAGGGCGTCATCGGCCAGGGCGACGGCGACCGCCAGGCCTGGCAGGGCGCCCCCTACTCCGCCCCCGGCGTCGACGACGTCGCCTTCACCCACGACCTCCTCGACGAGCTCGAAGCGATCCTGTGCACCGACCCCTCCCGGGTCTACGCCACGGGCAAGTCCAACGGCGGCGGGTTCACCGCCGTCCTGGCCTGCACCGCCTCCGAGCGCATCGCCGCCATCGCCCCCGTGGCCGCCGCCCTGTACCCCGACGACCTGGGCTGCGACCCGGTCCGCCCGGTCCCGGTGATCTCCTTCCACGGCACCGACGACGCCACCATCCCCTACCTCGGGGACACCGGTCGGGGCCTGCCCGACATCGCCGCCTGGAACGCCGAACGCGCCGACGCCAACGGCTGCCGCCCCGGCCCGCGCGCCCGCCGGATCGAACCCGACGTCACCGTCCGGGACTGGCGGGGCTGCGACCGCGGCGCCCCGGTCCGCCACGTCGCCGTCGACGGCGGCGGACACACCTGGCCCGGCGCCGACTCCTACAGCGGCGGCGGATACGCCACACAGACCATCGAGGCCCACGAGGAGCTGTGGCGCTTCGTGAGCCGCCACCACCTGCCCGCCCGGTTCGTCCGGCCCTCCGCCTGAGCCCTCCGCCTGACCCGTCCATCCCAGGAGCACCACCATGTCCCAGCCCGCCCCCGGCGGCCCCGACCGCACGGCCGCCGCCACCGAGGACGTTCCGCTGCCGCGCATCGTCCGCGCCATGGCCGTCGTCGAACGCGTCGGCAACGCCCTGCCCCACCCGTTCTGGCTGTTCTGGATCCTGGCCGCCGTCCTCGGCGTCTCCAGCGCGATCATGGCCTCGCTCGGCGTCTCGGTGGTCTCGCCCAGCGACGGCGAGACCGTCGTGGTCCGCAACCTCCTCAGCGGAGAGGGCCTGGCCATGGCCGTCTCCACCATGATCGGAAACTTCGCGTCGTTCCCGCCGATGGCCACCATCGTCGCCGTCATCATGGGCGTGGCCGTCGCCGAGCGCAGCGGCTTCCTGGCCTCCCTCATGCGCGTCAGCGTCTCCCGGGTGCCCACCGGCTGGGTGGTGTTCGCGGTCGCCTTCGCCGGGACCGTCGCCCACGTCGCCTCGGCCGCCGCCTACATCATCCTGGTGCCCCTGGGCGGGCTGGCCTTCCGCGCCGTCGGCAAGTCCCCCGTCCTGGGCGTGGTTGTGGCCTACACCGCGATCGCCTCCGGGTACGACGCCAGCCCCATCCCCACGCCCAACGACGCCATCTTCGCGGGCATCACCACCGCGGCCGCGCAGATCGTCGACCCCGGGGCGTACGTGTCGCCGCTGAGCAACTGGTTCTTCAACATCGCGTCCTCGGTGGTGCTGGCGGCGGTGATCACCCTCATCACCAAGCTCGTCCTGGAGAAGCGCCCCGACCTGGACCCCGACCCGGACGTGGACCTGGAGAACATCGGCACGCTCACCCTCACCGACGTCGAGCGCTCCGGGCTGCGCCGCGCCCTGCTCGCCCTGTTCGGCGCGCTGGCCGTGCTCACCGCGATCGTCGCCCCCGCAGGGTCGCCGCTGCGCGGCGAGGGCGGGAGCCTGGCCGAGTCCCCGCTGCTGGACGGCATCGGCGCCGTGGTGGCGCTGCTGTTCGGGCTGGTCGGCATCGTCTACGGGCACCGGGTCGGCACCATCGCCAAACCCGCCGACGTGCCGGCGCTCATGGTGCAGGGCATCAGGCAGATGGCGCCGGTCCTGGTGCTGTTCTTCGCCATCGCCCAGTTCCTGGCGTACTTCGACTGGACCCACATCGGGGACGTCATCGCGGTGCGCTCGGCCGAGGCGCTGGAGACCAGCGGCATCCCCGTGGTGGTGCTGTTCCTGTTCATCCTGTGCCTGCTGACGCTCATCAACGTGATCGTCACCAGCGGTTCGGCGATGTGGTCGATCTGCGCGCCGGTCCTGGTCCCGATGCTCATGCTCATCGACGTGCCCGCCGAGACCACCCAGGCGCTGTTCCGCATCGCCGACTCCGGGTCGACGGCGATCACCCCGATGAGCCCGTACTTCATCATGGCGCTCGGCTTTTTGCAGCAGTACCGCAAGAAGGCGGGGATCGGCACCCTGGCCTCCTACACGCTGCCGCTGGCGATCGGCATGACGCTGGTGTGGACCGCGCTGTTCCTGGCCTGGTGGGCCCTGGGCATCCCGCTCGGCCCGGGCGCCCCGGTCCGCTGACCCCCGCCCGCCCCCGCCGCCACCGCGCCCGCCCCGCGCCCCCGCGGGGCGGGCCCGGCGGCTGTTACCCTTCCGGGGGTTCCGGCGACGGGGGGACGATGGGCGGGGGACGGGCCGCGGCGTGGCGGCGGGAACCGGAGGCGGTCCACCGCAGGCTGCGCGACGCCATCGGCCTGGCCCGCGCCGCCATCGACCGCGGCGAGGACACCGGGACCCCGTCCCGTGACCTGCTGCTGTACTGCCACGGGTTCTGCCGGGCCCTCACCGTCCACCACCGCAGCGAGGACACGGCCCTCTTCCCCCTGCTGGTGGCCGCCGAGCCGGGGCTGGCCCCGGTGGTCTCCCAGCTCAAGCAGGACCACTCCATGCTCGACCACCTCATCGGCGCGCTGGAGAAGGCCCTGGCCCGCGGCGAGGACGCCGAGGAGCTGCATCGCCACCTCGACGGCATCGAGGCGGTCATGGAGACCCACTTCGGGTACGAGGAGCGCAGGATCGGCTCCGCCCTGGACACCCTCGACGCCGGCGGCCTGGACGGCACCGACCTGTTCGGCCCCGTCGCCTGACACCCCGCCCCTCCCGAACGTGGTCCGATGTCGTAGCGTAGAGGTCATGGGATCGCTCCCATGCCTGTCCGTAACCCCCGGCCACGCCCTGTCACCGCAGGAGGAACCCCTGGTGAACGCCCCGCACCCCTACCTCGACCCCGCGCTGAGCGTCGCCGAACGGGTCGCCGACCTGCTCTCGCGGATGACCCTGCCGGAGAAGGTCGGCCAGATGCTCCAGCTGGACGCCCGGGGCGGGGTGCGCCCCCTGGTCGAGGACATGCACGTCGGCTCCCTGCTGCACACCTCCCCCGCCCTGGTCCTGGAGGCCGCCGCGCTCACCGAGCGCACCCGGCTGCGCATCCCCCTGCTCGTCGCCGAGGACTGCATCCACGGCCACTCGTTCTGGGAGGGCGCCACCGTGTTCCCCACCCAGCTCGGCATGGCCGCCACCTGGGACCCCGACCTCATCGAGCGCGCCGCCCGCGCCACCGCCGTCGAGGTCGCCGCCACCGGCATCCACTGGACCTTCTCCCCGGTCCTGTGCATCACCCGCGACCTGCGCTGGGGCCGGGTCGGCGAGACCTTCGGCGAGGACCCCCACCTCATCGGCGAGTTCGCCTCGGCCATGGTGCGCGGCTACCAGGGCGCCGGGCTGGACGACCCCACCGCGATCCTGGCCTGCGCCAAGCACTTCGCCGGCTACTCCGAGACCCAGGGCGGCCGCGACGCCACCGAGGCCGACATCTCCCGGCGCAAGCTCCGCTCCTGGTTCCTGCCCCCGTTCGAGCGGGTCGCCCGCGAGGGCTGCCGCACCTTCATGCTCGGCTACCAGTCCATGGACGGGGTGCCGATCACCGTCAACTCCTGGCTGCTCGACGAGGTGCTGCGCGGCGAGTGGGGCTACACCGGCACCCTGGTCACCGACTGGGACAACGTCGGCCGCATGGTGTGGGAGCAGAAGATCCAGCCCGACCACACCCACGCCGCGGCCGCCGCGGTCAGGGCCGGGAACGACATGGTCATGACCACCCCCGGGTTCTTCGAGGGCGCCCAGGACGCCGTCGCCCGCGGCATGCTCGCGGAGGCGGAGATCGACGCCGCCGTCGCGCGCATCCTCACCCTCAAGTTCGAGCTCGGCCTGTTCGAGAACCCCCGCCACCCCGACCCCGCCCGCCAGCGCGCCGTCATCGGCTCCCGCGAGCACACCGGCCTCAACCTGGAGGTCGCCCGCCGCTCCCTGGTCCTGCTCGCCAACGACGGCACCCTGCCGCTCACCGACGAGCGTGTCCCCGGCCCCGGCGGCCGCGCCGTGGCCCGCACCGGCGAGGCCGCCCGCACCATCGCCGTCGTCGGCCCCAACGCCGACGACCCGCACACCCAGCTCGGCGACTGGGCGGGCGCCTCCGGCCAGGTCGACTGGCTGCCCGACGGCCACCCCCGGGAGCTGACCCGCACCGTCCTGGACGGCCTGCGCGACCACGCCCCCGAGGGCTGGAAGGTCGTGCACGCCCGCGGCGCCGACATCTGCCGGCTGGGCCCCGACCCGGCCGGGGCCACCTTCCCCGACGGCCAGCCCCGCCCGCCCGTCGTGCACCCCGCCGAGCCGGACGAGACGATGATCGCCGAGGCGGTCGCCGCCGCCGAGGCCGCCGACCACGTCGTCGCCGTCGTGGGCGACCGCATCGAACTGGTCGGGGAGGGGCGCTCCACCGCCACCCTGGAGCTGGTCGGCGCCCAGACCGCCCTGCTGGACGCGCTCGCCGCCACCGGCACCCCGATGACGGTCGTGGTCATCGCCTCCAAGCCCCTGGTGCTGCCGGAGTCGGCCCTGAACGCCGCCGCCCTGGTGCACGCCGCCAACCCCGGCATGCAGGGCGGCCGGGCGATCGCGGAACTCCTGCTCGGGCTGATCGAGCCGTCCGGGCGGCTGCCCATCTCCTACGCCCGCCACGCCGGGCAGCAGCCGACCTTCTACAACCAGGTGCGCGGCCAGCACGGGGACCGGTACGCCGACCTCACCCAGCGGCCCGCGTTCGTGTTCGGGGAAGGGCTCGCCTACACGACGGTGGAGTACTCCGACCTGGCGGTCACCGGCACCGACCTGGGCGCGGACGACACCGTGCGCGCCGAGGTCACCGTCGCCAACACCGGGACCCGCCCGGCGGTGGAGACCGTGCAGGTGTACGTCTCCGACACCGTCACGTCGGTGACCTGGGCCGACCGGGAGCTCAAGGCCTACCGGCGGGTGGAGCTGGCCCCGGGGGAGTCCCGCCGGGTGGGGCTGGAGGTGCCGGTGGCCGACTGCACCCTGGTGGACGCCGCCGGGGTGCGGCGGGTGGAGCCGGGCGACTTCGAGCTGCGGGTGGGCCCGTCCTCCCGGGAGGAGGACCTGCTGCGGGCCTCCTTCACCGTCCGCGCCTGACGGCGGGTGCGGG
>NZ_JBJJBV010000353.1:0-5615 GCF_045446735.1 Nocardiopsis protaetiae | reverse complement strand
ACGCCGACGGCCCCGCGCCCGGGGGAGTCCCGGGCGCGGGGCCGTCAAAGAATCCAGGTCAGGCCTGGGCGGCCTGGTGGGCCTTCTCCAGCGCGTTGAGGAAGACCTCCACCGGCTGGGCGCCCGACACCCCGAAGGCGCGGTCCATCACGAAGAACGGCACCCCGGTCGCGCCCAGCTGCCGGGCGGTGTCGATGTCGGCGTTCACCTCGGCGGTGAACGCGTCCCCGGCCAGCACCTCGCGCGCCTCGGCCTCCTCCAGCCCGATCTCCACCGCGATGGCCACCAGGGTCTCGGGGTCGGAGAGGTCCTTGGCCCGCACCAGCTGGGCGTCCATGAACCGCTCGTGGGCGGCGTCGCCCAGCCCCCTGCTCTGCGCCAGGTGGACCAGCCGGTGGGCGTCGAAGGTGTTGACCATGACGCCGGAGGCGAAGTCGTACTCCAGCCCCTCCTCGGCGGCGACCTGCTTGACCTGCTCGGTCATGGCGCGCACCTGCTCGCGCGGGGCGCCCATCTTCGTGGACAGCGCGTCGTAGACCGGGATGCCCGCGCCCTTGGCGAAGCCCGGGTCGAGCTGGAAGCTGCGCCAGGTGACCTCGACCTGGTCGGCGTGCGCGAACGACGCCAGCGCCTTCTCGAACCGGCGCTTGCCGATGTAGCACCACGGGCAGACGATGTCGGACCAGATCTCTACCTGCACGGAACGAACCCCCAACTCACCAGCACACGCCGTCCGAGCACGCGGGAGCGTCCTCGGTCCCCACCGTCACCAGGCCCGTGACCATGGCCAGGGGCGGTGCCGCGGGCGGCGCCGGGGCCGCGGGAGCGGCCTCGTTCCCGTCGGTGGTACCGGTGGCCTGCCGCGGCGCGGTCCGCTCGGTGTCCTGCTCGTCCACGACGCCCCCTCACTTACATATTGTGCGTAACCACATTATCAGTGAGTATGGAGTAGTGGCAGGTCAGGGACAAGGAGGCACATTGATGTCCGCAGCGAACACGGGTGTTCCCCTCACCGAGCGCGCCATCACCGACGACTGTCCGGTCCGCGAGGTCCTGGACCGCATCGGCGACAAGTGGAGCGTGCTCGTCATCGTGCTGCTGGGGCAGCGCACCCACCGCTACAGCGAGCTGCACCGCACCATCGACGGCATCAGCCAGCGCATGCTCACCCTCACCCTGCGCGCCCTGGTCCGCGACGGCCTGGTGGAGCGCACCGCCCACGCCAGCGTCCCCCCGCGGGTGGAGTACTCGCTCACCGACCTGGGCCGCACCCTGCTCGAACCCCTCACCGCGCTGGACCGGTGGGCCGTCGAACACCGGGAGGACGTCCGGGCCGCCCGCGAACACCACGACCGCGAGCGGCCCGAGATCTAGCCGCGCCCCGGGCTCAGGCGTTCCCGGCCCGGCGGGCACTACGCGCCGCGTCCAGCTCCAGCGCCGCCCCCACCAGTTCGCGCACCCGCGCCGAGGTCGCCTCGCCGGGGCAGACCACCGCCACCCACGCCTGGGGGAAGTACACGGGGTGGGCGATGATCCGGTCCGCCCCGGCGGGATCCACCTCACCGGCGTGCCGGGGGTGCGCGGCCGGCGGGTATCCCAGCAGCTCCTCGAACAGCGTGCGCCCCACCGCGATGTTCACCCGGAACACCCCGGGCCGGTCCAGCCGGGACTCGGTGTCGAACCCGGGGTAGTCCTTGACCACCACCGTCGCGAACGGCATGTTCCGCCGCCGGGCGGGGTCCCCGCCGGGCTCGTGGAAGAAGAACACGTCCCCCCACGCCGCCTCCGGCGCCCCGTTCTCGGGCCCGGCCCGCACCGTGCCCACCTCCGGCAGTCCCTCGACGAACGCGATGACCTCGTCCTGTGTCACGGCCAGGCCCCTTCCGGGTCGGTTGCACGGGCCCCGGTCGGCGGCCCGCTGCTTCCATCGTGGCCTTCAATTCCTTTCGGAACCCCGGCACCGCGCACACCCCCACCACCAGGGGCCGACCCGGGAGAACCCTCCAACCGCACACCAGGGCGCCCCCGCCCCGGACCCCGCCCCCGGTCAGTCCAGCGCCCACCCCGGCAGCGCCTCCACCCGCCCGCCCCACCGCGCCTCCACCGTCCCGGCCGGCCCCGCCCCCAGTACCCCGCCCACGATCGCGGCCACGGTGTCCATGTCCCCGCCCGGGGCCACCGCCGCCCACAGCGCCGACTCCAAGGTCCCGCGCAGGTGCTTGGCCACCACCCACAGGGCGAACGGCACCGTGTCCAGGGCCCGCACCCGCGAGCCGTTGCCCAACCGGTGCGCCGCACCCACCGGCTCGGGCACGATGAGCAGCGCCCGCGCCGCGTTCACCCCCGCCCGCAGCGCACCCTCGGGCACCTGTTCGGCCACCCGGTCCAGGAACGTCCCCGGCGCCCCCGCCTCACCCCGGGCCACCAGGGCGGCGGCCACCGCCACCGCGATCGCCCCGTCCACCGCCTCGGGGTGGGTGTGGGTGACACGCGCGCTCACCGCCGCCCACCCGGCCGCCGCCTCCGGATCGTCGGCGAAGAACGCCCCCAGCGGCGCCACCCGCATCGCCGCCCCGTTGCCCCAGGACCCGGCCCCGTCGAACAGCCCCGCCGCCAGTTCCCGGTGGTCGGCCCCCTCGCGCACCAGCCGCAGCAGGCGGCCCGTGGCGGGCCCGTACCCGCGGTCGAAGTCGTGGCGGTCGGCGAACGCTCCGGCCAGCCGGTCGGCGTCCACCTCCCCGTGCCGCACCACCTCCCGGTACACCGACGCCGCCATCTCGGTGTCGTCGGTCCACGACCACACCCCCGGCGGCAGCTCCCGGGCACGGTGGTGGAACCGGTTGTCGGGGACGAAGAAGCAGGAGCCGAAGGCGTCGCCCACGGCCAGGGCGGACAGGCTGGACAGCGCGCGCCGCGCGCGCTCGGAAGGATCGGAGAAGGTGCTCATCGCCCGCCATCCTGCCCCACCCCCGGCGCCCCGGACAGGGTGTGACCGAGGTCCCACCGGGCCCCGCCACCGCGCCCACGCTCGGCATACACGCCGATCACTCGCCCCCCACCTGCGGTGACAGCACAACGAAACACGCCCGACACGATCGCCCAACGCACGGGTAACACCCCGGCGGTTGCCTGAAACGCAACCGCACCGGGAGGAACACCCCCATGGAAGAACTCGTCGTCATCGGCAACGGCATGGTCGGCCACCGGCTCGTCGAGGCCCTGCGCGACCGCGACGCGGCGGGCCACTGGCACATCACCGTCGTGGGCGAGGAACCCCGCACCGCCTACGACCGCGTCGCCCTGTCCTCCTACCTCGACGGCGCCACCGCCGAGGACCTGTCCCTGGGCGACCTGTCCTGCCCCGCCGTGGACGTGCACGTCGACGAGCGCGCCACCGCCATCGACCGCGCCACCCGCACCGTCACCACCGCCTCGGGGCGCACCCTGGCCTACGACCGGCTCGTCCTGGCCACCGGCTCCGCGCCGTTCGTGCCGCCGGTCCCCGGACACGACCTGCCCGGCTGCCACGTCTACCGCACCATCGAGGACCTGGACGCCATCACCGCGGCCGCCCAGGCCGGGGCCCGCACCGGCGTCGTCATCGGCGGCGGCCTGCTGGGCCTGGAGGCCGCCAACGCCCTGCGCCTGCTGGGCATGGACGCCCACGTCGTCGAACTCGCCCCCCACCTGATGCCCGCCCAGATCGACGAGGGCGCCGGCTCCCTGCTCGCCGGACTCGTCACCGACCTGGGCGTGCACGTCCACACCGGCACCGCCTCCACCGCCGTGGAGGCCGGACCCGACGGCCGCGCCGCCCGCCTGCGCCTGGCCGACGGCACCCACCTGGACACCGACCTGGTCGTCTTCTCCGTCGGCATCCGCCCCCGCGACGAACTCGCCCGCGCCGCCGGCCTCACCGTCGGTGAGCGCGGCGGCATCACCATCGACGACACCTGCACCACCTCCGACGCCCATGTCCACGCCATCGGCGAGGCCGCCTGCCACCGCGGCACCGTCTACGGGCTCATCGCCCCCGGCAACGCCATGGCCGAGGTCCTGGCCGACCGCCTCGTCGGCGGAGGGGCCACCTTCACCGGCGCCGACACCTCCACCAAGCTCAAGCTCCTGGGCGTGGACGTGGCCAGCTTCGGCGACGCCCACGGCCGCACCGACCACTGCCTGGACGTCGTCGTCAACGACGCCGCCACCGGCCGCTACGCCAAGCTCGTCCTGTCCGACGACGCCACCACCCTGCTCGGCGGCATCCTGGTCGGCGACGCCACCGCCTACGCCACCCTGCGCCCCCTGGTCGGCTCGCCCCTGCCCGGCGACCCGCTCGCCCTCATCACCCCCCAGGGCGGTGAGCCCCTGGGCGCCGACGCCCTGCCCGACTCCGCGCAGATCTGCTCCTGCAACGCCGTCACCAAGGGCGCCATCACCCAGGCCATCTGCGACGGCGACCACGACGTCCCCGCCCTCAAGGCCTGCACCCGCGCCGGCACCAGCTGCGGGTCGTGCGTGCCCATGCTCAAGAACCTCCTGGACAAGGCCGGCATCGTCCAGTCCAAGGCCCTGTGCGAACACTTCCCCCACTCGCGCACCGAACTGCTGGAGATCGTCCGCGCCACCGGCACCACCACGTTCTCCGCCCTCATCGAGTCCCACGGCACCGGCGCCGGCTGCGACATCTGCAAGCCCGCCGTCGCCTCCATCCTGGCCTCCCTGGGCAACGGCCACATCCTGGAGGGCGAGCAGGCCACCCTCCAGGACACCAACGACCGCCACCTCGCCAACATGCAGCGCAACGGCACCTACTCCGTCGTCCCGCGCATCCCGGGCGGGGAGATCACCCCCGACAAACTCATCGTCATCGGCGAGGTCGCCCGCGACTTCGGCCTCTACACCAAGATCACCGGCGGCCAGCGCATCGACCTGTTCGGCGCCCGCCTGGAACAGCTGCCCGCCATCTGGACCCGCCTGGTCGACGCCGGATTCGAGTCCGGGCACGCCTACGGCAAGTCCCTGCGCACCGTCAAGTCCTGCGTGGGCACCACCTGGTGCCGCTACGGCGTCCAGGACTCCGTCGGCCTGGCCATCCGCCTGGAGGAGCGCTACCGGGGCCTGCGCTCACCCCACAAGCTCAAGTCCGCCGTCTCCGGGTGCGCCCGCGAATGCGCCGAGGCCCGCGGCAAGGACTTCGGGATCATCGCCACCGACCACGGCTGGAACCTCTACGTCGGCGGCAACGGCGGCTTCACCCCCCGCCACGCCGACCTGCTCGCCTCCGACCTGGACGAGCCCACCCTCATCCGCTACATCGACCGGTTCCTGATGTTCTACATCCGCACCGCCGACCGCCTCCAGCGCACCGCCGCCTGGATCGAGGCCATGGACGGCGGCCTGGACCACCTGCGCGAGGTCGTGGTCGAGGACTCCCTGGGCATCGCCGCCGACCTGGAGGCCGCCATGGACCGCCACGTCGACTCCTACGCCGACGAGTGGGCCGCCGTCCTGGCCGACCCCGACAAGCTCGCCCGCTTCCAGTCCTTCGCCAACGCCCCCGACACCCCCGACCCCACCATCGCCTTCACCACCAACCGCGACCAGCCCGTCCC
>NZ_JBJJBV010000352.1:0-6021 GCF_045446735.1 Nocardiopsis protaetiae | reverse complement strand
ACGCCCGCCCCTACACCAGCGAGAGCGAGAAGCGGGAGGCGTTCACGGGGTGGTTGCACCACTACAATCACCACCGGTTCCACACCGCGATCAGCGGCCCTCCCGCTTCCCGCGTACCTAACCTCTCAGGTCAATACACCTAGGCCGCTACGGCCGATCGGTACACCCGATCGGTGAGGCTAGGGCGTGAAGGCCGCGACGAAGCGCTTCTGGCGGCGGGTCTCGACGGCGTGCGGGGAGTAGTGCTCGCGCACGTAGGCGACGGCGTCGGCGGCCGGGACCCCGTCCAGGACGGCCAGGCAGGCCAGGGCGGTCCCGGTGCGGCCGCGGCCGCCCAGGCAGGCGAACTCCACGCGCTCCTCGGCGGCGCGCTCCAGGGCCCCGGCCAGTTCCCGGGCCAGGGCGGCGGGGTCGGCGGGCAGGCGGAAGTCGGGCCAGCGCACCCAGCGGGACTCCCAGGGGACCGGCGGCGGCTCCTTGTGGAAGAGGTACACGCCCAGGTCGGGTACGGGGCCCTCCGGCACGGGGCGGGCGAGCGGGCGGCCGCGGACCAGGCGGCCCGAGGGCAGGCGCAGAACGCCTGCTGCGTCGGGGTTCCAGGTGGTCGTCATCCGGTGAGGCTAGCTTCGCGGACCCGGTTCCGAAAGAGGTCCGATGATCCGGGGTGAACCGGGGGGTGCACTAGGCTGCCCCACGTGAAGAACCCGCACTGGCACGTCGTGCTGCCCCCTCCGTGCGCCTGACCGGGCGCACCGCACTCCACCGTCACTGAACCGCGGAGTCCCCGGCCGTCGCGCGGTCGCGCGGTCGGCCACCGTCGTGCGCCCGTATCGGACGTCCCCAACGCACGATGACGGAGAGAACACGACCGTGTCGCACGACCTTTCTGCACCGACCCCCGCCCTGGCCCTGGTCCGCGGCCCGCTGCCGATCCTGGCCGCGGCCGTCCTGTGGGGCACCACCGGCACCGCGGCCGCCCTGGGGGCCTCCCACGCGCCCGCCGCCGCGGTCGGCTCCGCCGGGCTCGTCCTGGGCGGGCTCCTGCTGTTCCTGACCGGCCCGGGCGCCTGGGCGCTCATCGCCCGCGGCGACCGGGCCACCCGCCGCACGCTCGCCCTGGGCGCGGTGGCGGTGGCCGGGTACCCGCTGACCTTCTACCCGGCCGTCGCCGAGGCCGGGGTGGCGGTCGCCACCGTGATCACCCTGGGCTCCTCGCCGGTGTTCTCCGGACTGCTGGCCTGGTGGGCTGGCCGGCGGCGGCCCGATATCCGCTGGACGGCGGCCACCGCGGCCGCGGTGGCCGGCTGCGCGGTGCTGGTCCTGGGCTCGGAGGGCGGGGGCGCCGCCCCGGTCAGCCCTCCGGGCGTGCTCGCCGCGCTGGCCGCCGGGTTCTCCTACTCCGCCTACGCCCTGGTCGCCGAGCGCCTCATCCGGCGCGGCCACGGCTCGCCCGCGGTGATGGGCGCCCTGTTCCTGGGCGGAGGGCTGCTGGCGCTGCCGGTGGTCGCCGCCCTGGGCGCGGGCTGGCTGGCCACCGGGAGCGGGGCCGCGGTGGCCCTGTACCTGGCGGTGTTCACCGTGTTCTGCGCCTACCGGCTGTTCGGGCAGGGGCTGCGGCACACCCCGGCGGTGGTGGCGACCACGCTGACGCTGGCCGAGCCGGCGGTGGCCGCGCTGCTGGGCGTGCTGGTGCTGCACGAGCGGCTCGGGGCGGCGTCCTGGGCCGGGCTGGCGGTCCTGGTGCTGGGCCTGGCGGTGCTGCGCGCCCCGGCCCCCCGGCGCCGCTGACGCCCGGCGGGCGGCACCGCCGACACCTGGCGGGTGGCGCCGCGCAGGCACGGCGGCACCCGCTGTGACCAGCGGATATCGGTTCGAACAAAAATAGGAAGGTTTGTTAACACTTAGGCCCGGAACCGCGTAACGTTCCCAGGGTCAGATCGGCCGGTCCCCGCTGCCGTCCTCCCCACTCACGAACCCCTGGGTGCATCACGTGACCACCACCTTCCACCGCGCGCTGGGCGTCACCGCCGCCGCGGCCCTCGCCCTGGGCCTGGCCGCCCCCGCCCACGCCCACGCCGACACCTTCCCCGCCACCGCGAGCAGCGGACTCGTGGCCCTGGACCTGCCCGGCCGGTCCCTCAAGGGCTCCTGGGCCGCGGTCTCCGTCGGCGAGGACGTCGGCGCCGCCTACCCCTCCGCCGACTTCGCCGCCGACCCCGACGGGATCAAGGGCCTGTTCACCATCGGCGGCCGGCCCGAGTCCCGGGTGAACACCACCGCCGCGGGCAACGGCCGCGCCGAGGCCAAGTCCGCCCTCAGCGGCGGCTTCACCCTGACGCTGCCCGGCCACACCGCGCCCGCCGTCCGGTTCGCCACCCTGCAGAACTCCATCAAGTGCGACTTCTCCGGCAACCTCGTGTGGGAGAACAAGATCAACGGCGGCCCCGGTGAGAACGACCGCGTCGTCACGGTCTTCGGCACCCCCGTCACCGCCGACGCCCCCGAGGTGACCGCCACCGTCGCCACCCCCGAGGGCGAGGCCGAGGTCACCGTCCGCAGCGTCGAGCCCACCGACGCCACCGCGGGCCGCGGCCGCGTGTACACCTCCGTCAGCGCGGTGGTGGACGGCGCCGTCCTGTTCGACCTCACCCTGGGCGACGTCGCCGTCGACTGCCTGGGCGGGGACGACGAGGAGACCGGGGAGCCCCCGGCCACCGAGGAGCCCGGCGGCGGGGAGGAGACCCCCGACCCGGAGACCCCGGGCGGCGAGGAGACCCCGGCCCCGGAGACGCCGGAGACCGAGGAGCCCCCGGCGACCGACGGGCCCGAAAAGCCCGGTGAGCAGCCCACCGCCCCCGTCACGCAGCCCTCCGACCGGCCCGGCACCGACGGCTCCCTGCCGGTGACCGGCGGCGCCCTGGCCGGCCTGGTCGCCGCGGGCGTGCTGGCGCTGGGCGGCGGCGGTGCGGCCGTCTACTTCGGCCGCCGCAAGCGCGCCGCGGACACCGCCCGCGACTGACCCGCCTCCGCACGAACGGCGGGGCGCCCGAGGGCGCCCCGCCGTTCCCGTGCCCGGGTCAGTCCTCGACGGTGACGTCGACCTTGTCCGGGTAGAAGGCCGCGTGGCCGGCGATCCGCCCGACCGCCGGGTAGGGCTGCTCGTAGACCCACAGGGCGTCCACCAGCTCCACACCGTCGACCGAGAGCGTGCGGTAGGTGGCGGTGCCCTTGTACGGGCAGTAGGTGGTGGTCGGCGTCGGGCTCAGCAGCGCCGGGTCCACGTCGGCCAGCGGAATGTACTGCACCGCCGGGTAGGAGGCCTCGCGCAGCGTCAGCGCGGCGTCCGTCTCGGCGACGACGCGGCCGTCGACCCGCGCGACCACGCGCGCGCCGGTGGGTTCGATGGTGATGGGGTGGTCGGGTCCGGGGACCCGCATCCGTCCGGTCATGTGCACCCTCCCTCTCGCCGCCGAGCCTACCCGCGGCGTGGTCGGCACGGCGGGGATCGCGGTCGGGTTCGCGGCGGGCGTTATCGAAGGACCTATGGTCCGACCTCTGGATCGGCCGGTGCGGGCGTCAGTACGCTGCCGGGCACCCCCGCTCCCCCGACCTGGAAGGTCCCCCCTTGCGCTGTACCCCGGCGGCCGCGGCCGCCCTCTCCCTGCTGGCCGCGGCGCTCGTGCTCCCCGCCCCCGCCCGGGCCTCCACGTCTCCCGAGGACGGGACCGTCGTCCCGATCCAGGTCACCGGCGATCCGTCCGAGCGGTTCAACCTGGTCATCCTGGGCGACGGCTACACCGCCGAGGAGATGCCGCTGTTCCGCGAGCAGCTGGCCGAGCACCTCAACGTGCAGTGGAGCATCGAGCCGTTCCGCTCCTACCGCAACCACTTCAACGTCTACGCCGTGGAGACGCCCTCGGCCGAGTCCGGGGTCGACTGCGACCCCGGCCAGGACGGCGGGACCCGCGACACCGCCCTGGGCATGGGCTTCTTCAACGGCTGCGACGCCTCCTCGCTGGAGCGCCTGCTCACCGTGGACGAGGCCGCCGCGAACACCGCCGCCGACCTCGTCCCCGGGGTCACCGCCGACAACCGGCAGATCCTGGCACTGGCCAACAGCACCACCTACGGCGGGCGCGGCGGCCGCACCGCCACCGCCTCCTCGGGCAACGCGCTCTCGGCGCTGATCAGCCCGCACGAGCTGGCCCACTCCCTGGGCGGGCTCCAGGACGAGTACCCGTACTACTTCCGCGACACCAGCCTGGGCCGCTACCCCGGCGGTGAGCCCTCCTCCGTCCACCACACGCTGATGTCCGCCGGGGAGATGACCGCGGCCGAGGCCAAGTGGTGGCGCTGGCTCGGCGAGGAGAGCGAGTCCGGGGGTGTGATCGGCGCCGCCGACCCGGGCGGCAACGAGGGCGGGCTGTACTACTCCGAGGGCGTGTGGCGGCCCAGCCGCCATTCGATGCTCAAGACCCTGGGCTACTACTTCGACCAGGTCGGCCGGGAGGTGATGACGCACCGCATCTCCGGGCTGCGCGACCGGCGGACCCTGCCGGTGTCGTCCACCCCCGAGGGCGAGGTCGGCCCGCGGGACGTGCTGTGGGCCGAGGGCCCGCACCCCGTGTACCACGAGCTGGAGTACACCTGGACGGTCGACGGCGAGGAGCTGGAGCAGGCCGCCGGGGCGCGCGGCCTGGAGCTGGCCGGGCTGGACCTGCCGGCCGGGGCCGAGGTCGGCCTGCGGATCCAGGACCCCACGGGGTTCGTGCGCGACCCGCGGATCCGCGACTCCGCCGCGATGACGCGGACCCTGGTGTGGACCGTCGGCGAGCCCCTGGAGCCCGCCGACCCCGGCGTGGACTTCACCCGGTTCCGCGACACCGAACGCGCCGTGGGCGCGGGCGAGGTCGTGTACGTGGAGACCACCCACCCCACCGACCGGGTGCCGCGGGTGTCCTGGACGCTGGACGGCGAGCCCGTGTCCACCTCGGCCGACGGCCGCACCCTGGACCTGGGCGCGCTCGACCCGGCCCCGGGGACTCATGTGCTGTCGGCGACGGTCACCGACCCGGCCGACCCGGCCGCGGAGCCCCGGACCCTCACCTGGACGGTGGACGCCACCGCCCCGACCGCGCCGCGCGAGCTGTCCGAGGCCGCGGCACGGGTGCCGGGTCGGGAGCACCACCTGTACTTCAACGCGTTCTCCATGCGCCTGTCCCCCGAGGACGACGGCGCCGGGCACGTGGTCGGCGAGTTCCGGGTGGACGGCGACGGCTGGCACCACTACTACGGCTGGCCCGCGGACTCCGGGGCGCCGTTCCTGTTCACGCCCGACGGCACCAACGTCGACGACCTGGTCTACGGCAGCCTGGGCGGCGGCGGGCTGTCGATGGCCGTGTTCGAGGTGGACGGCCACGAGCCCGGCTGGGGCACGCACGAGGTGGAGCACCGGGCGATCGACGCGGCCGGGAACATCGGCGCACCCGAGTCCTTCACGGCCACCGTCGTGCCCGGCGCCGACCCGGAGTGCACCGAGACGGTGACCGGCACCGTGACCGGCGGCCTGCGGGTCGGGGAGGGTGTGGTCTGCCTGGACGGCGCCGACGTGCGGGGCCGGGTGACCGTCTCCTCCGGCGCCTCCCTGGTGGTCTCCGGCGGCGCGCTGCGCGGCGGGCTGAGCTCCTCGGGGGCGCACACGGTGCGGCTCACCGGCACCGAGGTCCACGGGTCGGTGTCCATCGTGCGGACCTCGAACGAGGTGAGCGTCCTGGGCTCCGTGCTGACGGGTTCGGTGGTGCTCACCGGCAACACCCAGGTCCCCGCCGACACCTGGACCGGCGGCGCCCAGGGCTACGGCCCGGTGTTGGCGGGCAACGAGGTCCGCGGCTCCCTGTCCTGTTCGGGGAACACCCCGGCGGTCGGGGACTTCGGGGCGGCCAACACCGTCACGGGTGCGGCGTCGGGGCGGTGCGCCGGCCTGTGACACCCCGTTGACACCCCATGCGGCGGCGTCCGGGG
>NZ_JBJJBV010000351.1:0-6329 GCF_045446735.1 Nocardiopsis protaetiae | reverse complement strand
CGCGCCGTTCACGGGCGCGGCCGGGTGCGGTCACGGGCGGCGGCGGGCCCGTCGCCGCCCGCACACGTCCAGGAGTTCCGGATCGGGTGCCGGATCGGGCGGCAGATCGGGTGCCGGATCAGGGGCGCTGGATCCGGCGCCCGGTGATCCGGTTGGGGACGATCCGCAGGACCTGGTCCCGCGGCCCCTGCGCCCAGGGCACGGGCAGCCGCCCCTGGGGGATGCGGGCGAGCTCCCCCTCGTCGCGCACCCACCGGCAGCGCCCGGTGAACAGCGCGCTCCAGCCCTCGCGGCGCTCGTCGTCGAAGTGGTCCACCTGGAAGGACGCGTAGCCGCGGGCGTAGCGCATGACGGTGCCCGCCAGCGAGGTGCGCAGCACGATCGTCTCGTTGACCAGGGTGTAGTTGACCGGCAGCACGGTCGGCGCGGCGTCGCCGTCGATGGTGAACGCGATACGCCCGATGTCGCGGGTGGCCGCCAGGTTGAAGCAGGTCTCGCGCTCCAGCACGGTGAAGGTCGCCTCGGCGTCCCCCTCCGCGAGATCGGTGCCCATGAGCATCTCGGAGTCCTCACCGAGCCGCCGGGTGCCCGACAGCAGATCGTCGTCGGGGGCACGGCCGGGCGGCACCGCCGCCTGTCCCCGCGCGGTTCCGATTCCGCTTTCATGAACCATTGCGACCCCCCGAGATCGGCTCCCCCGAATTTTCACGATCTCCACCATTGTCCCTGCTCAGCGGGTGGTGACCGATACCCTACGGTCCCCGGGACGATGGCGGAGGTCCCTTTTGAGCGCGTACCCCGCAGGTCCTAGGCCTCAAACAAAATAGGACGTTGGACCCATAAAGCGACAATGCTCGTTGTCTAAGCTGGAGAAACGGGACCCGTGTCACCGATGACAGCGCCGTTCGGACGGCGCGCACCCGCGGCGCGTGCCCCACAATGGGGCTCGGCGGCCCGGGACCGGGGCGGCCTACGAGGAGATGAGGTGCGCACCTGATGGACGGCGACGACACGATCCGGGTGTTCCTGGTCGACGACCACGAGATCGTCCGCCGGGGCGTGGGCTCCCTGCTGGACGACGAGGACGGCATCGAGGTGGTGGGCGAGGCCGGCACCGCCACCCAGGCGCTGGCCCGGGTGCCCGCCCTGACCCCCGACGTGGTGGTGCTCGACGTGCGCCTGCCCGACGGCGACGGGGTCACCGTCTGCCGGGAGATCCGCTCCCTGCTCCCGGAGACGCGCATCCTCATGCTCACGTCCTACTCCGACGACGAGGCCCTGTACGGCGCCGTCATGGCCGGGGCCTCGGGCTACATCCTCAAGCAGATCCACGGCACCGACCTGGTCGGCGCCGTGCGCACCGTCGCCTCGGGCCGCTCGCTGCTGGACCCGGAGTCGACCACCCGCATGCTGGAGCGGCTGCGTGAGGAGGCGGGCCGCAAGGACCCGCTGAGCGAGCTCACCGACCAGGAGCGCCGGGTGCTGGAGCTCATCGGCGAGGGCCTGACCAACCGGGAGATCGGCGCCCGCATGTACCTGGCGGAGAAGACCGTCAAGAACTACGTCTCGCGGGTGCTCGCCAAGCTCGGCATGGCCCGCCGGACCCAGGCGGCCGCCTACGCGGTCCGCCTGTCCATGGAGGGCTCCTGACCGACGGCCCGCGCCCGGTGGGCGCGGGGCCGTTTCGGGTGCGGGTGCCGGCCGGGCGGCGGGCGGGCCGCTCGGCCGGACCGTTCAGGCGGACGGCCCGGGCGTAGGTGCGAGACGGCTCGGCCGGACCGCTCAGGCGGAGGTCCGGGCGGGCACCGACCAGCGCACCGATGTGCCCTCTCCCGGGGCGGACTCGACCTCCACCGACCCGCCCAGCTCCTGCGCCCGGGAGGCGATGTTGCGCAGCCCGCTGCGGTGCGCGCCCTCCGGGATACCGGCGCCGTCGTCGGAGACCCGCAGCACCACCACCCCGTCGGCCACCGACACCTCCACGTCCACCGCCGTGGCGTGCGCGTGCCGGGCGGCGTTGGACAGCAGCTCGCGCAGCACCGCCACCAGGTGCGTGCCGGTGGCCTCGTCCACGGTGGTGTCCACCGGCCCCTGGGTGAGCAGCCGCGGCGCGAACCCCAGCGACTCGGTGGCCCCGTTGACCAGGTCCAGCACCTGGGAGCGCAGCCAGGAGGAGTCATCGCCCGAACTCTGCAGGGCGAAGATCGTCGAACGGATCTGCCGGATGGTGTCGTCCAGGTCCGTCACCGCGTTCTGCACCCGCTGGGACGAGGTGTCGTCGTCGATCCGCCGCACCGTGCCCATCAGCGTGATCGCGGTGGCGTACAGCCGCTGGATGACCGTGTCGTGCAGGTCGCGGGCGATGCGGTCGCGGTCCTCCAGGACGCTGAGCCGCTCGGAGTCCAGCCGCGCCTCGGCCAGCTCCAGGGCCACCGCCGCCTGGTCGGCGAAGGACGCCAGCATGCTCATCCACGCCGCCGGGAACTCCTCCCGGCCCGCGGCGCGCGCCAGCAGCAGCACCCCGCGCGCCCCGCCCGGCGGCCCGAACGGCAGCACCAGGATCGACCCCAGCCCCAGCTTGGCCAGGAACTCGATGCCCGGGTCGCAGTGCTCGGAGATGTCGGTGCAGATCGGCCGACCGCTCAGGTAGACCCGCCCCAGCAGGGTGTCCGGGGCGCAGGTGAGGGTGGCGCCCCGCACCCCGGCCGCCAGCGCGGCGCTGCGGCGGCCGCGCACCGCGCCCTCCGGGGAGTCGTCGTCCTCGGGGGCGTCCCACACCCGCACGGTGAGGGTGGCGGCCTCCTCGCCCGGCATGGCGATGACGGAGATGTCGGCGTGCGCCATCAGCCGCGCCCGCCGGGCCACCAGCCGCAGCACCTCCTCGGGCGGGGCGCCCGACAGCAGCCGGGTGGTGATCTGCCCCGAGGCGTCCAGCCAGGTCTCCCGGCTCTGGGTCTCGGCGAACAGCTGGGCGTTCTCGATGGCGGTGCCCGCCGCCGTGGCCAGGGCGCGCAGCAGCAGCTCGTCGTCGCCGGTGAACTGCCCGCCGTCGCGCTTGTCGGTCATGTACAGGTTGCCGAACACCCGGTCGCGGATGCGGATGGGCACCCCCAGGAAGGTGCGCATCACCGGGTGCCCCTTGGGGAAGCCCACCGACTCGGGGTGGTCGGAGACGTCGGCCAGGCGCAGGGGTTCGGGCTCCTTGATGAGCAGCCCCAGGATGCCCTCGCCGCGGGGCCAGTGCTCGATGGAGGCGATCTCGTCCGGGCGCAGGCCCACCGGGATGAACCTGCTCATCTCCCCGTCCGGCCCGATCACGCCCAGCGCCCCGTAGCGGGCGCTGACCAGGCTGCTCGCGGTCTCGGTGATGCGCAGCAGCAGCGGGTCGAGCTCCAGGCCCTCCCCGATGGAGACGACCGCCTCCAGGAGGGTGCGGATGCGCCCCTGGGTCGTGGAGATCTCGCTGAGCCGGGAGCGCACCTCGTCGAGCAGGGCGTCCAGCCGGACCTCGGGAAGGGACAGCCGCTCCTGGCCGAGGGCGGGGGTCTCACCGTCACTCATGGGCGCTCTCTCCACCGTTTCTCCGAGGGTCTGCTCCGAGTCTAGGGGTGCCTTTCCGCCAGTGGTATCCGGACCACTGAACCGCCGGTGCCCGCGGTCACATCCCCTGAGGTCACAGGCCTTCCGAGATTTCCAGATCCCCAGAGGTCAAATATTGAACTACTTTTGGCGGGAAAAGAGGACTTTCTCCCCTTGTTTTCCCGGTCCCTCCCTGAAAAGACTGTGGAGCGGGTTTCTCGGATCACCACGGGAACACCTCTTCCGGGAACCCCCGGATCACCGTGGACCCCTCCCCGAGCTGGTCCGCCCCGATGATCCGGCGTCCCCGGCGCACGTGCACGGTGAGGCCGCGCATCCCCGCCAGGGATGTCAGATCCAGGGTTCCCGAGTGCTGCAGGCAGAGGGTCTCCAGGCCGGGGACCTCCCGGACCCAGGACAGGTCCTCGTGGTTTCTCCCGCCCAGTTCCAAGAAGAGTAGGCGCAGCCCAGGTATCCGGGTGAGGTGGCCGATGTTGCGCCACGCGGTGAACAGGTCCAGGCGTAGCCGTGCGAGCCCGGGGACTTTCCGCAGGGGCCCCAGGTCCACGGTCTCGATCCATGCCCGGTGGCAGAACTCGGTCAGCGTTTCCGCCTGGCTTTCGATGCCCTCCAGTGAGCCGAGGTCGCGGCAGTTCGCCACTTTCAGCCTGGTGACGCGGTTGGGCACCTTCTTCAGCATCCGCAGGTCATCGAGCCACAGACTCGTCAGTTCGAGTCGTTGCAGGCCCGATGGCAGCAGCGCGTCCAGTGGGGCCGCGGGAACCGTTCCGGAGAAGCCCAGGTACTCCAGATGGTCGAAATCCCGCACGGCCTCTAGGTCGGCGGTCCGGCTCGGATGGCTCAGCAGCAGTTCCTTCAACGGCGTTCGCCGGAGGGGGGATACCGAGGCTGCGTAGGCGTTCGCGTAGACCTCCAGGCCGGTCAGCTGTTCGAGGCCGCCCAGAGGCGCGAGGTCGATACCGTGCCAGGCGTGGTCCGGCCGATTGCGCAGGTGGACTATCTCGATCCCGGGCATGCGGGCCACACCGTCGAGGGTGTTCCCGGTCCTGCCCTCCAAACACAGGCGCGGGGCGCCGGACATGTGCCGTACGGCCAGATCGATGCGATCGGCCGGGATCGGGTTGTAGTAGTCGGCGTGGCGCGCGACGGCCCGAGGTAGGAACACGGCCGCCAGCTCGTCCCCCTGGTCCGCCCGCCACACCCGCTGGGCGGCAAGGAAGACCTGGTGGGAGCGATTCTCCAACGCCCGGTCGATGATCGCCGCACTGTCAGGACCGCCGATCAGCCCGGCCGCCTCGATGGTCCACCGGGCCTCGGCGGCGTTGGTCGGTGGCTGTGCGGCCAACAGCGGCAGTGCGGCCTCGCCGACCAGGGCCAAGGCCCGGACATGGGCGGCTTTGCGGGGTGGCAGTAGAGACCGGACCCGTGTGTGGATCTCCTTGCGTAGCTCCTCAGACAAGCGGGGTGAGGTCTCCAGGCAGGCGAAGGCCACCAGCAGCAACCGGTCCTGGTTGCGCTTCTCCCCGTCGGAGCGGGCCAACAGACCCCGGATCAGCTCTTCCCGCTGGGCCGGGTTGGCATGTCCGGCCGCCATCACCACCGTCTCGTGCCACTGGTCGTCGTGGGCGTTGCGCACCAGCAGAGGCAGGCTGTCGTCCTCCACCAGCGCCTTGGCCGCCAGGTACTCCTCGAAGGTGCGGTGCAGGAAGCTCACCCGGTCCACTGCCGGAGTCTGCAACAGGCCACTGCGCACCACCAGGTGGTCGAACACCTTCTCCGGCGGATACTCCACGCGATGCATGGTCGCCAGCACCCGTCCGGTCTGGCGGCGTGCGGTCTCCACCGGGGCGTCGGAGGCGCCGTTGATGATCAGCCACTTGGCCAGCTCCTGGAGCAGCAGCACCTGCTCGCTCCGGGACAGGTCCACCCCGTGGTCGATCCCGCGCTGGAGGTCTCGGTCCTTGAGCAGCATGGCCAGGGCCGCCTCGTAGACCTCCATCCGGTCCCGGGGAAGTGCCGTGTGCCGGTCCCGGTACAAGGCGCACAGCAGCGCGCAGAGCAGTGGAGTCGCCGCCAGGGCCAGCAGGTGCCGCTGGCCTGTGAGCTTGCGGGTCAGCTCCGCCTCATACCGGGTAAGGCGGTCGCGTTCCTCGGCGTCCACCGTCTCGCTGCGCACCGCTTCGTGCCAGTGGTGGACGAACGCCCGCACGTCCTGCTCGCCCAGCGGCTGGAGTTCGGCGCTGGTGAACCCCTCACCGTTCAACCAGGACTCGGCCGCGGCGCCCGGCCTAGGGCCTGTTCTGGGTTTTGATCACGGTTCGGGCACTCGCCCCCCGGGCGAGGGCCCGAACCGGTAAACCAGACCCATGGCACGCGGCGACCTCACCGACGACGAATGGGACCTGATCGGACCGCACCTGCCCCTGGGCACCCGCGGACCCATCCCCGACCTGCGCAGCTACTTCAACGCCATCATGTGGCGGTTCCGCACCGGCGCACCCTGGCGCGACGTTCCCGAACGCTACGGCTCCTGGTCCACCATCTACGACCGGTTCCGCCTATGGGCCTCCACCGGCCTGTTTCAACACCTCATGGACGAGATGACCGCCCACGCCGCCGCCCGCGGCGACGTCGACCTGGACCTGGTCGGCGTGGACTCCACCATCACCCGCGCCCACCACCACGCCGCGGGCATGCACGTGGACCCCGACCTACTGGACGACCTCGAC
>NZ_JBJJBV010000350.1:0-6038 GCF_045446735.1 Nocardiopsis protaetiae | reverse complement strand
CCCTTCGCCGTGTCCGGCGTTCACGGTCACCCCGAGAGCCTCTTGCGCCGCAGCTCCCGCCGGGCGCGGTAGCGCCTGACCGCCTCGGCGCGCATCCGCATGCCGAACCGCTCCGCCCGGCGGAACCAGACCCGGGCCGGGCGCACCAGCCGCTGCGCCCACGAGAACTCGGTGCTGAGGACCACCAGGCCGAGGATGACCGCCGCGACCCCCGGGCCCGGGGCCACCATCATCAGCAGGCCGGCCAGGATGATCACGGTGCCCGCCGTGCCCACGAGGATGCGCCAGGGCAGGTGGAGCACCGGGTGGATGTGCATGCGCCTGCGGAAGAGGCGGAGCCGGGCCCTGGTGCGCCGCCACACGCGGGCGCGTCGGCTGCTGCGGGACGGGCTGGGGGATGTCTCCGGGGTCGATGGGCCGTTCGGTGGGCTCGGTGACATGCGCTCACGGTATTCGGTCGAAGCGAGTGGGTGCATTCGGGTCGACTGGGGGCGGTGGTCGGATGTCTGCTGATTGTCACCGATCCCGCGAGGCGGATCAATGGTCCCCGGCGAACCTGTGGACGGCTCGCTGGAAACCTGACAATTCAGGACAGATTCGTCTTGATCCACGGACACCTCCCCGGGTGGCCTGCGCGGTCGGCCCGGTGCGGACCTCCCGTTACGGACCCTCGGACGCGGTGCCATCCGAGACCGAATCATGCGATCTTCAGGCCAACGATCGTGTCCGCGCGCCGGTTCCCGGCACTTCCCATTCCTCTGGAGAAGTTCCGCCCCCTCCCCCGCATACGCACCGGGGATACGCGGTATACCGCCCGGTGGAACGCCGTTCCCGACCGGCGCGGACCGCGAGGCGGCCGCCGCCCGGAGCCGATAGCATCGTTCGCAGACGCGGCGCCGCCCGCACCGGACGCGGCGCCCGGCGTCACCACCTGTACGCGTCTTACGAGGAGTCACCGTGTCCGCCGCGCCCGAGCTGCACATCACCATCGCCGGAACACCGCGTGTGGTGGCGGCCACCACTACGGCGGGGCAGGCGCTGGAGGCGGACGGCCGGACCGTCATCGCCGCGCTGGTCAACGGCGAGCCGCGGGACCTGTTCCGCGAGCTGCACGAGGGCGACGCCGTCGAGCCGATCACCGTCGACTCCGAGCAGGGCCGGGCGATCCTGCGCCACTCCACCGCGCACATCCTCGCCCAGGCCGTCCAGGAGCTGTTCCCCGAGGCCAAGCTGGGCATCGGCCCGCCCGTCGAGAACGGCTTCTACTACGACTTCGACGTCGCCGAGCCCTTCACCCCGGCCGATCTCAAGAGCATCGAGAAGAAGATGCAGCAGATCATCAAGCAGGGGCAGCGCTTCGACCGCCGGGTCGTCACCGACGAGGCCGCCCGCGCCGAGCTGGCCACCGAGCCCTACAAGCTGGAGCTGATCGGCCTCAAGGGCGGCGCCGCCGAGGCCGCCGAGGGCGCCTCCGCGGAGGTCGGCGCCGGCGAGCTCACCATCTACGACAACATCGACCCGCGCAGCGGCGAGCAGTGCTGGAAGGACCTGTGCCGGGGTCCGCACCTGCCCACCACCCGGGTCGTGCCCGCGTTCAAGCTCATGCGCACCGCCGCCGCCTACTGGCGCGGCAAGGAGACCAACCCGCAGCTGCAGCGCATCTACGGCACCGCCTGGGAGAGCAAGGACGCCCTCAAGGCGTACCTGACCTTCCTGGAGGAGGCCGAGAAGCGCGACCACCGCAAGCTCGGCTCCGAGCTGGACCTGTTCTCCATCCCGGACGAGATCGGCTCGGGCCTGGCGGTCTTCCACCCCAAGGGCGGCGTCATCCGCCGGGTCATGGAGGACTACTCCCGCCAGCGCCACGAGGAGGGCGGCTACCAGTTCGTCTACACCCCGCACGCCACCAAGGGCGCCCTGTTCGAGAAGTCGGGGCACCTGGACTGGTACGCGGACGGCATGTACCCCCCCATGCAGCTCGACGGCGGCCAGGACTACTACCTCAAGCCGATGAACTGCCCGATGCACAACCTGATCTTCGACGCGCGCGGGCGCTCCTACCGGGAGCTGCCGCTGCGCCTGTTCGAGTTCGGCACCGTGTACCGGTACGAGAAGTCCGGTGTGGTCCACGGCCTCACCCGCGCCCGCGGCTTCACCCAGGACGACGCGCACATCTACTGCACCAAGGAGCAGATGGCGGACGAGCTCGACTCGCTGCTGACCTTCGTGCTGGACCTGCTGCGCGACTACGGGCTCAACGACTTCTACCTGGAGCTGTCCACCAAGGACCCGGAGAAGTCCATCGGCTCGGACGAGGTCTGGGAGGAGGCCACCGAGACCCTGCGCCAGGCCGCCCAGAAGCAGGGGCTGGAACTGGTCATGGACCCGGGCGGCGCCGCCTTCTACGGCCCCAAGATCTCGGTGCAGGCCAAGGACGCCATCGGCCGCACCTGGCAGATGTCCACCATCCAGGTGGACTTCAACCTGCCCGAGCGGTTCGACCTGGAGTACACCGCCGCCGACGGCTCCCGCCAGCGCCCGGTGATGATCCACCGCGCCCTGTTCGGCTCCATCGAGCGCTTCTTCGCCGTCCTGCTGGAGCACTACGCGGGCGCCTTCCCGGCCTGGCTGGCCCCGGTGCAGGCGGTCGGCATCCCGATCGCCGACGAGCACGTGCCCTACCTCCAGGAGATCGCGGCCAAGCTGCGCGCCCAGGGCATCCGGGTGGAGGTCGACGCGGGCGACGACCGCATGCAGAAGAAGATCCGCAACGCCCAGAAGCAGAAGGTGCCCTTCATGCTGCTGGCCGGCGACGAGGACATCAGCAAGGGCGCGGTCTCCTTCCGCTACCGCGACGGCTCCCAGAACAACGGGGTGCCGGTGGACGAGGCGGTCGCCGAGATCGTCGCCGCCGTCCGCGAGCGCCGCTGACGCCTACCGTTCCTCAACGTGCGAAGAGCGCCCGTCCGGTCCGCCGGGCGGGCGCTCGCGCGTTGCGGGCGACGTCGGCCGCCGCCGCGGGATCAGTCGTCGTCGCGGAACAGGTCCGCGCGGGAGATCCGCGCGGTCGAGTTCGGGTCCGGGGCCTGGGGGGCCTCCTGGTCCCGGAACAGCTCGGCGCGCGAGATGCGCGCCGTCGAGTCGGGGTCGGGGGTCTCTTCGTCGTCGCGGAAGAGGTCGGCCCGGGAGATCCGGGCCGTCGAGTTCGGGTCCGGGGCTTCGGGGGCCTCCTGGTCCCGGAACAGCTCGGCGCGCGAGATGCGCGCCGTCGAGTTGGGGTCGCTCAAGACGGATGTCACTCCTTGTTGCATCGGGGCAAGCCGGATTCTAGCGCCACCCCCGGCGACCCGCAGTGGTGTCCGGCCGGGTCAGGACCCGGTGGCGTGTGTTCCCCAGGCCTGCTCGGGGACGCGGTCGATGAGGTCGATGAGGTAGTCGGCGGCGGTGAGCGCCCGGTCCGGGTCCAGTCGCAGGACGGCCCAGGTGAGCACGTGCTCCCCGGTGAAGCGGACCGGGAAGGAGCGCGACCGGGGGTCGGAGAGCATCCACGCCACCGTCTCCCGGTCCAGGGCGGCGCGGGCGAACCCGTCGCCGCCGGACACCTGGAAGGCCCGGGCGAAGTCGGTGGCGGCGCCGGCCGGCGCGTCGTCGCGGCGGCGGATCTCCAGGTCGGTGTCGGTGCCGGGGGTGCGCACGGCCACCACCCGGTAGGTGTGCGGGACCTCGCCCGTGCCGCGGGCGGCCGGGCGGGGGGTGTGCTCGAAGAGGGTGACGTGGTGTCCGCCGTGCCGTCCTTCAAGGACGTGGCGAAAACGCGGCGAGCGGCCGCCCATGGGGCGCGGGAGGGCGGCCGCGCCCAGCGGGGCGGGGTGGTGTTCGGCGTAGGTCCATCCCTGTGCGCGCGCCCAACTGCGGAGTTCGACGACGCGTTCCTTGCGAAAGTGCGCGGAGACCACGACCGCGCCGGCCGTCACCACGACGACGACCAGGGCGAGGACGGGCAGGGCGCCTTCCATCCGGTGACTCCTCCGGCCGGGGATACGGGTGGCCGTGGACCCGTGGCGGGGGCCGCTGCGTGGGCGGACCGGGTCTGAGGGGTCCGGAACGCAGGGGACCCGCACTGGCCGTACGGAGTCCATTCTGTGCCGATTGTGGGGACTTGTCACCCCTCGGGACCGTTCGGCGGCGTTCCGAGGCCGGTCCCGGCCACCGATGGCCATAGCCGACGCCCTCGCCCTCGGTGCGGTATGCCCTACGGGCTTTGCAGACCTGCCGGACACACGTTCAACACCAACTTCCCCGGCTGCCGAGGGTTTCCATGCCCTACGGGCTTTGCGGCGTATCCGGACCTAATGTCGAGGAGGTTCTCAACCCCGGCGGGTTTCCATGCCCTGTGGGCTTTGCGGCGCCTCCGGCCCCGGCACACCGCTGCCCGGTCTGTCACGCCGTCCCCGCCGCCGGAGGGGCCCGGGAATCTCGTGCCCGGGCCCCTCGGCGCCCGCCCCTTAGGCCGGGAGCCCCAGCTCGCGGGCGATGAGCATCTTCTGGACCTCGCTGGTGCCCTCGCCGATCTCCAGGATCTTGGCGTCCCGGTAGAAGCGGCCCACCGCGTAGTCGTTCATGAACCCGTACCCGCCGAACACCTGCGTGGCGTCGCGCGCGTTGTCCATGGCCGCGTTGGAGGCCACCAGCTTGGCGATCGCCGCCTCCTTCTTGAACGGCTCGCCCGCCAGCATCCGCGAGGCTGCGTCGTAGTACGCCAGCCGGGCGGTGTGCGCGCGGGCCTCCATCTCGGCGATCTTGAACTGGATCGCCTGGTAGTGGCCGATGGTGTTCCCGAACGCGCTGCGCTCGTGGGCGTAGCGCACGCTCTCGTCCACACAGCCCTGGGCCAGGCCCACCGACAGCGCCGCGATGGCGATGCGGCCCTCGTCGAGGATGCGCAGGAACTGGGCGTACCCCCGGCCGCGCTCGCCCACCAGGTTCGCCTCGGGCACCCGGCAGTCCTCGAACACCAGCTCGTTGGTGTCGGAGGCGTTCCACCCGACCTTGGAGTACTTCTGCCCCACCGAGAACCCGGGGGTCCCCGCGGGCACCAGGATGGACGAGATCTCCGGCCGCCCGTCCTCGCGCCGCCCGGTGACGGCGGTGACGGTGACCAGCGCGGTGATGTCGGTCCCGGAGTTGGTGATGAACGACTTGGTCCCGTTGATCACCCACTGCCCGTCCTCCAGCCGGGCGGTGGTGCGGGTGGCCCCGGCGTCGGACCCGCCGTCGGGCTCGGTCAGCCCGAACGCGCCCAGCGCCTCGCCGGAGGTCAGCCGCGGCAGGTAGGTCTTCTTCTGCTCCTCGGTGCCGAACCGGTACAGCGGCATCGCGCCCAGCGACACCCCCGCCTCCAGGGTGATGGCCACCGAGGAGTCGACCCGGGCCAGCTCCTCCAGGGCCAGGCACAGCGCGAAGTAGTCGCCGCCCATGCCCCCGTGCTCCTCGGGGAACGGCAGGCCGAACAGACCCATCCGCCCCATCTTGGCGATGACCTCGTAGGGGAAGGTCTCGTTCTCGTAGTGCTCGGCGATGACCGGGGCGACCTCGCTCCGGGCGAACTCCTCCACGGCGGCCCGCAGGTCGGCGTGCTCGGTGGAAAGCTGGTGGCGGTTCAACGCTGGTTCTCCTCGCTGGTGGCGGGGGCGGACGGGTCTCCGGGGGTGTCCGGCGACCCGGTGGGCTCGACGACGACCAGGACGGCGTCCATCGGGACGGACGCGCCGGGCCGGACCGCGACGGTGGCCACGGTGCCGTCGACGGGTGAGGTGACGGAGTGCTCCATCTTCATGGCCTCGACCACGGCCAGCGCCTGTCCGGCGGTGACCGCGTCGCCGACCGCGACCGGCACGGCGAGCACCGTTCCGGGCATCGGGCTGCGCACGGTGCCGTCGGCGGCGGCCTCGTCGCTGCGCAGCGCGGCGTCGACGGGCTCCTCGTGCAGGGTCCAGGCGGTGCCGTCGGCGCCCAGCCACCGGTGCGCGGTGGCGGGG
>NZ_JBJJBV010000035.1:0-48411 GCF_045446735.1 Nocardiopsis protaetiae | reverse complement strand
GGCGGCGGTCCGGGCGCTCTAGGCGGCCTTGACCGCCTCGACGGCCTTCATGATCCGCTTGTCGGACACCGGGTAGGCGGTGCGGATCGCCCCCTGGGCGAACAGGCTCACCCGGTACTCCTCCAGCATCCACCGCAGCTCGGTGACGTCGGGGTCGGCGGCCCGGCCGGGCTTGAGCGCGCCCGTGGCCCTGGCGACGGCCTGGCGCATCTGCTCGACCTTGGACATGCCGATCTGGTCGCGGCGCGGGTTCTCCGGCAGCTTCTCCAGCCGGTACTCGATGCCGCGCAGGTAGCGGTGCAGGTCGTCCAGGCGGGCCACCCCGGTGGCGGCGACGAACCCGTCGCCGACCAGGGAGCCGAGCTGGCCCTGGACGTCGTTGAGCGAGGGCAGGACGGCCAGCGACGTGGTGCCCTTGACCTTCTTGGTGATTTTGCGCCACAGCACCAGGGCCCGGGCGGCCCTGGGCAGGATCTCGGCGACGGTGTCCCCCAGGTCGGCGCGGATGCGCTCGGCCAGGGCGGCGAAGTCGTCACCGTTCCACACCGGTCCGCCCTCGCGGGCGAGCAGGTGGTCGACGGCGGCCGCCTCGGCGTCGGCGAGGAGCTTCTTGACGGACCCGTAGGGGCTGTCGGCCAGGGCGAGCTTGTCGGGGTTGTTGAGCCCCTTGCTGACCACGGCGGCCGGGGAGGGCAGGTTGAGCAGCAGCAGCCGCCGGGTGCCCAGGCGCATGGCGGCCCGCTGTTCGGCCTCGGTGTCGAAGATGCGCACGGCGACGCTGTCGCCCTCGTCGACCAGGGCCGGGTAGCCCTTGACCTTGGGGCCCAGCGCCTTGCGTTCCAGGGTGCGCTCCAGCGGACCGAAGTCCCACGTGGTGAGCCCCTTCTTCTCCACGCCCTTGGCCTCGGCGGAGATGGCCTCGCGCAGGCGCGGTTTGAGCTTGGCGCGCAGCCGCTCCAGGTCCTTGTCCTCGGCCAGGGCGCGTCCGCGGTCGTCCACGGCGCGGAAGGTGATGCGCAGGTGGTCGGGAACCCGGGTGAGGTCGAAGGCGTCGGCCCCGATCCGCTCCCCCGCCATGCGGGTCAGCTCGGCGGCCAGCGCCGCGGTGAGCGTCCCCTCGTAGGGGGTGAGCCCGCCCAGGGCGCGGTCGGCGTTGTCGGGGACGGGGACGAAGTTGCGGCGCAGCGGTTTGGGCAGGGACCGGATGAGCGCGGTGACCAGTTCGGGGCGCAGGCCCGGGATCTGCCAGTCGAAGCCGTCGGCCTCGACCTGGTTGAGGACCTTGAGCGGGATGTGGGCGGTGACGCCGTCGGAGTCGCTGCCCGGCTCGAACTGGTAGGTGAGCGGGAAAACCAGGGCGCCCTGGCGCCAGGTGTCGGGGTAGTCGTCCTCGCTGACGGTGGCGACGCCGTCGTTGATGAGGTCCTCGCGGGTGAAGTCGAGGAAGGTCGGCTGCTCGTGGCGGGTCTTCTTCCACCAGGCGTCGAAGTGGGCGGCCGAGACGACGTCGGCGGGCACGCGCGCGTCGTAGAACCGGAACAGGGTCTCGTCGTCCACGACGATGTCGCGGCGGCGGGCCCGGTGCTCCAGGTCCTCGACCTCGTCGAGCAGGGCGCGGTTGTCGCGGAAGAAGTGGTGGCGGGTGTCCCAGTCGCCCTCCACCAGGGCGCGGCGGATGAACAGGTCCCGGGACATCTCCGGGTCCACCCTGCCGTAGGACACCTTGCGCTGCACGACGATGGGCACCCCGTAGAGGGTGACGCGCTCGTAGGCCATGACGGCGCCGCGCTTGCGCTCCCAGTGGGGTTCGCTGTAGGTGCGCTTGACGATGTCCCCGGCGAGTTCCTCGGCCCACTCGGGTTCGATGCGGGCGACCATGCGCCCCCACAGTTTGGAGGTCTCGACGAGTTCGCCGGCCATGACGAAGCGGGGCTGTTTCTTGAACAGCGCCGAGCCGGGGAAGATCGCGAAGCGGGCGCCGCGGCCGCCGAGGTATTCGTGCTTCTCGGGGTCCTTGAGGCCGACGTGGGACAGCAGCCCGGCGAGCAGGGACATGTGGACGGCGCGCGGGTCGGCGGCCTCGGGCCGCAGCGGCGGCACCTCCACGTCCATCTGCCGCAGGACCTGCTTGAGCTGGCCGTGGATGTCCTGCCACTCGCGTACGCGCAGGTAGTTGAGGAACTCCTCGCGGCACATGCGGCGGAACTGGTTGCCGGACAGCTCCTTCTGCTTGTCGCGCAGGTGGTTCCACAGGTTCAGGTAGGCGAGGAAGTCCGATTCCTTGTCGGTGAACCGGGCGTGCGCCTGCTGGGCCTGCTGCTGTTTGTCGGTGGGGCGTTCGCGCGGATCCTGGATGGACAGCGCGGACGTGATGACCAGGACCTCGGCCAGGCAGTCGCGTTTCTCGGCCTCCAGGACCATGCGGCCCAGGCGCGGGTCGACCGGCAGCTGGGCCAGGCGGCGGCCCAGCGGGGTGAGGCGGCGCTTGGCGCCGGTGGGGTCGGGGTGCAGGGCGCCGAGCTCGGTGAGGAGGTTGACGCCGTCCTTGATCTGGCGGTGGTCGGGGCCGTCCACGAACGGGAAGGCGGCGACGTCGCCCAGGCCCAGGGCGGCCATCTGGAGGATGACCGAGGCGAGGTTGGTGCGCAGGATCTCGGGGTCGGTGTACTCGGGGCGGGACAGGAAGTCCTCTTCGGAGTACAGCCGGATGCAGATGCCCTCGGAGACGCGGCCGGAGCGGCCCTTGCGCTGGTTGGCGGAGGCCTGGGAGACGGCCTCGATGGGCAGGCGCTGCACCTTGGTGCGGTGGGAGTAGCGGGAGATGCGCGCGGTGCCGGGGTCGATGACGTACTTGATGCCGGGGACCGTCAGGGAGGTCTCGGCGACGTTGGTGGCCAGGACGATGCGGCGGCCGGTGTGGGAGGACCAGACGCGTTTCTGCTCGGCGACCGAGAGGCGGGCGTAGAGCGGCAGGATCTCGGTGTTGCGGAGTTTCTGCTTCTCCAGGGCCTCGGCGGTGTCGCGGATCTCGCGTTCGCCGCTGAGGAAGACCAGGACGTCGCCGGGGTCCTCGCGGGAGAGCTCGTCGACGGCGTCGAGGATGGCCTGGGTCTGGTCGCGGTCCGTGCCCACCCGTCGCCCGCCACCACCCTCAACGGACGCCTCCGGCGCGGCACCTCCCCTGGGATTCTTCTCCTCGGGGTCGAGGATGTCCTCGGAGATGGGCCGGTAGCGGACCTCGACCGGGTAGGTGCGGCCGGACACCTCGACGATGGGGGCGTCGTCGAAGTGGCGGGAGAACCGCTCGGGGTCGATGGTGGCCGAGGTGATGACGACCTTGAGGTCGGGGCGCTTGGGCAGCAGCTGCTTGAGGTAGCCCAGCAGGAAGTCGACGTTGAGGCTGCGCTCGTGGGCCTCGTCGATGATGAGCGTGTCGTAGGCGCGCAGCATCCGGTCGTGCTGGATCTCGGCCAGCAGGATGCCGTCGGTCATCAGCTTGACGAGGGTGTCCTCGCCGGAGGTGTCGGTGAAGCGCACCTTGTAGCCGACGGTGGCGCCCAGCGGGGTGCCGACCTCCTCGGCGATGCGCTCGGCGACGGTGCGGGCGGCCAGCCGGCGGGGCTGGGTGTGCCCGATGGTGCCCATGACGCCGCGGCCCAGCTCCAGGCAGATCTTGGGCAGCTGGGTGGTCTTGCCCGACCCGGTCTCGCCGGCGACGATGACGACCTGGTGGTCGCGGATGGCCGCGGCGATGTCGTCGCGGCGGGCGCTGACCGGCAGCGACTCGGGGTAGGTGAGTTCGGGGACGGCCTCGCGGCGCAGGTCCACGCGCAGGTGCGCCTCGTCGACGTCCTTGGCGATCTGCATCAGGACGGAGGCGCGGCGGCGCTCGTCGCGCATCTTGGCGAGGCCGTCGATGCGGCGGCGCAGCCGGTGCCGGTCCGCGGGCATGAGGTCGCGGAGCCGGGAACGGAGGTGGTCCGCGGCGGGCGCGGGCGTGGTGGTGCTCATCAATAGTCAAGGGTAGGAGGGGCGGCAACCGGTTTTCCCGGAGGCCGCACGGAAACGGGTACGGCGGGGGTGCCGCGTGCCCACCGGATCAACGCCGGGCCGGCCGCCGTTGTTCCTGGTCTCCGTCGGATAACGGCTCCGGTCTGTACCGCTACAAGGCCTAGCATGGGGATATGCCCCACGACACACGTACCGTGCTGTTGGCCTCGGCCACCGCCCTGCTGGACGGCGGCGGCGTCGAGGCGGTGACACTCCGGGAGGTCGGCCGACTGAGCGGGGTGTCCCACATGGCCCCCTACAAGCACTTCGAGGACAAGGAGTCCCTGTTGGCGGTGATCGCCTCCAGGGAGATGGACCGGCTGGCCGCGCTGGTCAACCGTGCCGCCGACGCCCCGAACGACCCCGGCGGGACGCTCCGCTCCGTCCTGCACGCCTACGTCTCGTGGGCGCTGGAGCACCCGGTCCGCTTCCGGTTGATCTACGGCGGCCCGTGGACCGGTCCGCGGCCCGAGCTGGAGCAGGCGGCCGGCCGCACCTCCAAGGTGATGTCGGACGTGGTGCGCCAGTGCCAGAGCCGGGGGGAGATGCCCGACCGCGACCCCGAGCGGTGCACCTGCCTGCTGCTGGCCGCGGTGCACGGCGCCGTCCAGTTGGAGCTGGCCGGGCACCTCACCACCGGGACCGACCCGGACGCCATCGTCGACGACCTGCTGGACCTGCTGCACGCCACCCGCTGACCGCGCTCCACCCGCTAGGGAGCGCGGCCGCCCCGGTCACCCTGTCAGAATCCGGCCCCCGCCGGGAACACCGTGAACGTTCCCGGCGGGGGCCTTCGCGTTCATCATCGAGGTATGAACACGCTCTCAGGCCTGGCCCCCTTCGTCGCCCGCGTCGCGGACGTGGAGCTGGAACCCGACCCCCTGGACCCGGAGCAGGTCGTGGCGGGCGACCCGCGCGTCTCCTCCTGCACGCTGTGGGAGTCGGCCGACGGCTCCCAGAGCCGGGGCGTCTGGCAGATCACCCCGGGCACGGTGACCGACACCGAGGCCGACGAGGTTTTCGTAGTGCTGAGCGGGCGCGCCACCGTGGAGGTGGAGGGCGGCCCGGTCATGGAGGTCGGCCCGGGCGACGTGTGCCTGCTGCGCGCGGGCGACCGGACCCGGTGGACGGTGCACGAGACGCTGCGCAAGGTGTACCACGTCACCGCCTCCTGACCCCGGGCGCCCACCACCGCCCGGCTCCCGCCGCGGGGGCGGCGGGGGCCGGGCACCGTCACAGGCCGCGGGCGGTGAGGTGTTCGTGGAAGAGGGCGCCGACGAGGTCGACGTGCCCCTCCAGCATGGTGAAGTGGTCGCCGGGGACGTGCAGGACCTCGTGCTCGCCCGTCCAGGTGAACGGGGCGAGCGGGTGCCCGTCCCGGTCGACGGTGGGCTGCTCCGGGCGCAGTTGGAGAACCGGGGTCTTCACCGGTTCGGGCCGCCAGTCCTGGAACAGCCGCAGGTAGGCGCCCATGGCGGTGAGGCGGACGCCGTCCATGATGCCGATCATCTCCGCGCGTTCGACCACGCCCGTCTCGATGGTGGGCAGGCCCGACACGTCCAGGTCGACGGGGTCGGGGGTGTCCATCAGGGCGGTGAGCACCGGCAGCGGGGCCTTCTTGCGGTCCCGGTCGCGGAAGAACCTGCTGCGGCCCCTCCTGCGGGTGCGGCGGGCCTCCAGACGGCGCACCACCTCGTGGGCGACCCAGCCGCCGGAGGAGCGGCTGACCAGGATGTAGGGGTCGTCTCCCGCGCATTCGGCGACGGCGTCGGCCAGGAGCTCGGCGGCGGCGTCGATGCTCTCCGGGAGCGGTTCGCCCTCGCCGAACCCGGGTTGGGCGATGACGTCCACCCGGCGGTGGCCGCGGATGTGCCCGGCGAACCGGGCGAACTCCTGGACCCCGGACACCATGAGGATCGACGGCAGGCAGATGAGCCGGGTGGCCTCACCCTCGCGGGACAGCCGGACCGGGACGCGGGGCGGCCCGTCGGCGGCGCCGGTGAAGGTGGGCCGCATCCGGGAGGCGGACCACAGCAGGTCGAGGCCGTCGGCGATGCGCCGCCTGCGGCAGGCGTCCACGAACAGGTCGACCAGTCCGTCGGCGGCGGGGCGCCCGCCCTCGTGCGGGGCCGGTTCCTCCTCGACGGTGAGCTCGGACACCAGGTGGGCGGCCAGTGCGTCGGGGGTGGGGTGGGCGAACGCCAGCCCGGCGGGCAGCCGCAGGCCGGTGGCGGCGGCGAGCCGGTTGCGCAGTTCGACGGCGGTGAGCGAGTCGAAGCCCATTTCCAGGAACGGGGTGTCGGCGGCGACCTCGGAGGCGTCGGTGTGGCCCAGGACTTCGGCGGTCATGGCCAGGACGCGGGTGAGGGCGGTCTGCGGGCGCCGTTCGGCGGGGGTGCGGGCCAGGGCGGAGCGCAGGTCGGCTGCGGCCGGTCCCGCGCCGCCGGCCCGGCGGCGCGGTGGCCGGACCAGGCCGGAGAGCATGGTGGAGACGGTGCCGGTGCGGGCGACCCGGGCGCGGGCCCCGGCCAGGTCCAGGGGGACGGGCAGCAGGTGGGGGCGGCCGGTGGCCAGGGCGGCGTCGAAGAGGGCGAGCCCGTGGCCGGTGGGCATGGGTCCGGCCAGTCCGAGGCGGGCGTAGCGGCCGATGTCGCTGTCGTCGAGGCGGGCGGTGCCGCCGCCGCGCCGGGCCCACATGCCCCAGGACAGGGACACGGCGTGCAGGCCGCGGGCGCGCCGCCGGTGGGCGATCGTGTCGGTGTAGGCGTTGGCGGCGCTGTAGTGGGCCTGGCCGGGGCTGCCCAGGGTGCCCGCGGCGGAGGAGAACAGGATGAACGCGGCGCTGTCGGGAAGGAGCTCGTCCAGGTGGTGGACGGCGTCGACCTTGGGTCGCAGGACCCGGTCGACGGCCTGGGGGGTGATCGAGGTGAGCAGGGCGTCGTCCAGGGCGGCGGCGACGTGGACGACGGCGGTGATGTCGTGGTCGGCCAGCAGGGCGGCGAGCCGGTCGCGGTCGGCGGTGTCGCAGGCGGCCAGGGTGGTGTGGGCGCCGCGGTCGGCCAGGTCGGCTTCGAGTTCGGTGGCGCCCTTGGCGTCGCGGCCGCTGCGGCTGACCAGGAGCAGGTCGCGTACGCCGTGGTGGTCGACCAGGTGGCGGGCGATCTCGCCGCCCAGGGTGCCGGTGGCACCGGTGACCAGGACGGTGCCGGTCCCCAGGTCGAGGGGGGTGCCGGTGCGGTCGGTGCGGGCCAGGCGGGGGGACAGCGCTTGCCCGGCGCGGACGGCGACCTGTTCGTGGCCGCCGGTGAGGGCGGTGACCAGGACGGGGGCGCTGCGGCCGGGGTCGTCGGTGTCCACGATGGCGAACCGGCCGGGGTGTTCCTGGGCGGCGGCGCGCACCAGCCCCCACAGGGGGGCGTGGACGGTGTCGGGGACGTCCTCGCCGTCGGCGGCGGCCACGGCCCGGTGGGTGAGGACGACCTGGCGGGCGTTCTCGGTGCGGGGATCGGCGAGCAGCCGCTGCACGGCGGTGACGGTGTCCTTGACGGCGGCGCGTACGTCGGCGGGTCCGGGGTCGGTCGGGGGGACCAGCCGGGCGAGCAGGACGCGGTCGGGGGCGGGTGCCCCGGCGTCGAGCGCGGCCAGCAGGGCGTGGGTGTCGGGGTGGGCGCGGACGGTGTGCCCGGCGGCGGTGAGCGCCGAGGCGGTGTCGAACAGGTCCTCGCCCAGGACCGCCCACACCTGCCGGCCGGGGGTCGTCGCGGCGGTGGGGGCGGGCCCCCAGGCGATGTGGAAGAGGTCGTCGGGGCCCGCCCCGCCCCTGCCCGGGGCGGCGGCGGGTGCGCGCAGGACCAGGGAGTCGACGGTGGCGACGGGTGCTCCGGCGGAGTCGGCGAGCAGCATCGCCACCTCGTCGGTGCCGGTGGGTCGGATGTGGACGCGCAGCCGGGTGGCCCCGGTGGCGTGCAGGGTGACGCCGCTCCAGGTGAAGGGCAGCCGTACCCCGTCGCGGGGCATCCAGGGTGCGCAGCCGACGGCGTGCTGGGCGGCGTCGGCCAGGGCGGGGTGCAGCCCGAACCGGGCGGCGTCGGCGTGGTGGGCCGGGGGCAGGTCGATCTCGGCCCACACCTGGTCGCCGCGGGTCCAGGCGGCGGTCAGTCCGCGGAAGGCGGGGCCGTAGGCGTAGCCGACGGCCTCCAGGGCGGGGTAGAGGTCGGCGGTGTCCGCGGGTTCGGCCCCGGCGGGCGGCCAGGCGGTGAGGTCGGCCGGTGCCGTGGCGGGTTCGGGGGCCAGGGTCCCGGCGGCGTGCCGGGTCCAGGGGCGCTCCCCCAGGTCGGGGGCACCGGGGTCGCCCGCGGGGCGGGCGTGCACGGTGACCGCCCGGTGCCCGTCGCCGTCGGCGGCCTCGACGGCGACCTGGACCTGGACGGCGCCGGTCTCGGGCAGGACCAGGGGTGCCTGGACGATGAGTTCGGCGACGTGGGGGACGCCGAGCCGGTCGCCGGCGGTGAGCGCCAGGTCGAGGAAGGCGGTGCCGGGCAGCAGCACGGTGTCGCCCGTGGCGTGGTCGGCCAGCCAGGGCTGGGCGGTGCGGGAGAGCCGCCCGGTGAACAGGACGGTGCCGGTGTCGGCGAGCGGCAGGGCGGCGCCGAGCAGCGGGTGCTCCTCGGTCTCCAGTCCGGCGGCGGACACGTCGCCGCGGGGGCCGGTGTCGGCCAGCCACAGGCGGCGGCGCTGGAAGGCGTAGGCGGGCAGGTCGACGGTGCGGGCGCCCTCGCCGAACACGGTCGTCCAGTCGGGGGCGGCGCCGTGCGCGAACGCCTCGGCCAGGGCGGTGAGCAGGCGTTCGGTGCCGCCCTCGTCGCGGCGCAGGGTGCCCTGGGCGGCGGCGTTGGCGCCGGTCTCGGCGATGGTCTCGGTGATCGGGACGGTGAGCACCGGGTGGGCGCTGACCTCGATGAACCGGGTGTGTCCGGCGGCGAGCAGGGCCTCGGTGGCCTGCTGGAAGCGCACCGTGCCGTTCAGGCCCGCGTACCAGTGCCCGGCGTCGGCGGGCCGGTCCAGGAGGCCGCCGGTGACCGGTGTGTACAGGGGGGTGTCGGGGGTGCGCGGGGTGAGGTGGGCGAGTTCGGCGAGGAGGTCGTCGCGGACCGCCTCGGTGTGGGGGGTGTGGGAGATGAGGCGGTCGGCGAACAGGCGGGCGCGCACGCCCTGTGCGCCGCACGCCTCGATGAGGCGGGCGACGGCGTCGCGGTCGCCGCCCACGACGGTGGTGCCGGGGCTGTTGACGACGGCGATGTGCAGGTCGCCGCCCGTCTCGGAGAGCAGGGGTGCCAGGTCGGCGGCGCCCTGGGAGACCACGGCCATGGCGACGTCGCCGGTGAGCCTGCCGAGCAGGCGGCTGCGCACGGCGATGACCTCGGCGGACTGTTCCAGGGTGAGGGCGCCGGCGATGTGCGCGGCGGCGACCTCGCCCTGGGAGTGGCCGATGACGGCGTCGGGGTGGATGCCGTGGGAGCGCCACAGGGCGGTGAGGGCGATCATGACCGCCCACAGCAGCTGGGGGACGATGTCGGCGCGGTCGGGGTCGGGTGCGCCGGGGCGGCCGAGCAGGACGTCGGTGAGCCGCCAGTCGTTGTGCGGGGCCAGGGCGCTCTCGCAGGCGGCGATGTGTTCGGCGAACACGGGCGACTCGGTGAGCAGGGCGCGTGCCATGCCCTCCCACTGGGAGCCCTGGCCGGGGTAGACGAACACGGTGCGGCCCTCGCGGGCGCGGCCGCGTGCGGTGCCGGGTTCGCGGGCGGCACCGGTGGTGCCCGCGGCCGTGGCGGCTCTGGAGGCCAGCGTGTCCAGACGGGAGAGCAGGGTGGGCAGGTCGGCGCCGACGACGGCGGCGCGGTGGGCGTGGGCGGTGCGGTGGGCGGCCAGGGTCCACCCGATGCCGGCCGGGTCCGCGTCGGGGTGGGCGGTGACGTGGTCGTGCAGGCGGCGGGCCTGGTCGGCGAGGGCGTCGGCGGTGTGCCCGGACAGCACCCACGGCACGGGGGCGGGGGCCGTTCCCCCGGGGAGCAGGGTGACGCCCTCCCGGGCGGGCTCGGGCTCGGGCGCCTGTTCCAGGACGGTGTGGACGTTGGTGCCGCTGGCCCCGAACGCGGAGACCCCGGCGCGGCGCGGGGCGCCGGTGTCGGGCCAGGGCCGGGCCTCGGTGAGCAGCCGGACCCCGCCGGTCTCCCAGGCGACGTGCGGGGTGGGCTCGGCGACGTGCAGGGTGGGCGGCAGCACCCCGTGGCGCAGCGCCTGGACGGCCTTGATCACCCCGGCCACCCCGGCGGCGGCGCCGGTGTGCCCGATGTTGGACTTGAGGGAGCCCAGCCACAGGGGTTCGCCGGTGCGGTCGCGGCCGTAGGTGGCCATGAGCGCCCCGGCCTCGATGGGGTCGCCCAGCCGGGTGCCGGTGCCGTGCGCCTCGACCAGGTCGACGTCGGCGGGGGTCAGCCGGGCGTCGGCCAGGGCGGCGCGGATGACCCGCTCCTGGGCGGGTCCGCTGGGCGCGGTCAGCCCGCTGGAGGCCCCGTCCTGGTTGACGGCGATCCCGCGCAGCACGGCCAGGACGCGGCGGCCGTGGCGGCGGGCGTCGGCGAGCCGTTCCAGGACGATCATGCCCGCGGCCTCGCCCCAGCCGGTGCCGTCGGCGTCGGCGGAGAACGCCTTGCAGCGGCCGTCGGCGGCCAGCACGCCGTGCCCGTCGAAGGACACCCAGGGGGTGACCTCGGTGTACACCCCCGAGCCTCCGGCCAGGGCCAGGGAGGACTCGCCCGAGCGCAGGGAGCGCACGGCCAGGGCGATGGCGGTCAGCGAGGAGGAGCAGGCGGTGTCGACGGTGACGGCGGGGCCCTGGAGCCCCAGGGTGTAGGACACCCGTCCGGCGGCGACGGCGGGCATGCCGCCGAGCATCCGGTAGCCGACCAGGCCGGGCGGCGACTCCTGGACGGGCGGGCCGTACCCCTGGCCGACCAGGCCGACGAACACCCCGGCGGGGGTGTCGCGCAGGGAGTCGGGGACGATCCCGGCGTGTTCGAGGGCCTCCCAGGCGGTCTCCAGGACGAGCCGGTGCTGGGGGTCCATGGCCAGGGCCTCGCGGGGGTTGATCCCGAAGAAGGCGGGGTCGAAGTCCCCGGCCTCGGCGAGGAAGGAGGCGGAGCGGACGTAGGTGGAGCCGGGGGCGTCGGGGTCCGGTGACAGCAGCCGTTCCAGGTCCCAGCCGCGGTCCTCGGGGAAGGGACCGAGGGTCTCGCGGCCCTCGGCCACCAGGTCCCAGAGGGCCTCGGGTCCGGCGGCTCCGGGGACGCGGCTGCCGATGCCGACGATCGCGATCGGCTCGTGGTCGCGCTCTTCCAGCTCTTCGACCCGGGTGCGGGCCTGGCGCAGGTCGACGGCCATTTTTTTGACCAGTTGGCGAAACTTGTCCTCATTCGTCATGCGTGTGCTCTCACGGTCGTCGGGTATCCGGGGTCAGGAGATACCGAACTCCTGGTCGATGAGGGCCAGGAGCTGGTCGTCGGTGGCCTGGTCCAGGTCGGTGCCGGCGCTCTCGGGCGCGGCGTCGACCCGGCGCAGCAGGCCGCGCAGCCGGTCGGCGAGTTCGCGGCGTACGCCGTCGGGGACGGGGCCCGTGTTCTGGGCGGCCGCCACCGCGCCCTCCAGCCGGGCCAGCTCGTCCAGGAGCGGCAGCGGCGGCGGGGCGGCCCGGGTTTCGAGCAGCCCGTAGACGTGCTCGGCCAGGGCGGCGGGGGTGGCCCGGTCCAGGACCACCGTCACGGGCAGGTCCAGGCCGGTCAGACCGTTGAGGCGGTTGCGCAGCCGGACGGCGCCCAGCGAGGTGCCGCCGGCGTCGAGGAACCCGCGCAGCGGTTCGACGTCCTCGGGCCCCCGGTGGCCCAGGACGGCGGCGGTCTCGGTGCGGACCAGGTCCAGGACGGCCCCGGCCCTCTCGTCCGCGGAGGAGCCGGCGGGCGGGGACCAGGTCTCCTCGGCGTCCTCGGACCCGATCGCGCCGGAGGCGGGTGCGATCGCCGCGGCGGGCGCCGCGGGGCCCCGGTCGCGCCAGTAGCGGCGGCGCTGGAAGGCGTAGGTGGGCAGGTCCACGGTCCGGGCGCCCCCGCCGAACACGGTCGTCCAGTCGGGGGCGGCACCGTGCGCGAACGCCTCGGCCAGGGCGGCCCGGAAGCGGTCGAGGCCGCCCTCGTCCCGGCGCAGGGTGGACACGGCGGCGGCGTCGCGCACCCCCTGGGCCTCGAAGGTCTCCAGCAGCGCGGGCGAGAGCACGGGGTGCGGGCCGACCTCGACGAACAGGTCGTGGCCGTCGGCGAGCAGGGCCGTGACCGCGTCGTGGAAGCGGACCGGTTCGGCGAGGTTGCGGTACCAGTAGGCGGCGTCCAGCTCCCCCTCCCCCGCCACGGTCCCGGTGAGGCAGGACAGGAACGGGATCTCCCCGGCCCGGGAGGAGATGTGGGCCAGGTCGGTGTGGATGCGCTCGCGCAGCCGGGCGACGTGCGGGGTGTGGGAGGCGTAGTCCACCGCGACCAGGCGGGTCCGCACCCCCTGCTCGTCGTACTCCTTGACCAGGTGGGCGACGGCCTCGGGCTCGCCCGCCACCACGGTGGAGGACGGCCCGTTGACGACGGCGACGTGCAGGTCGGCGCCGCGGCCCGCCAAATCGGCGCGGACCCGGTCGGCGGGCAGCGCCACCGACGCCATCGCCCCGGTCCCCGACAGTTCCAGGACGGCGCGGCTGCGCAGCGCGACCACGGCGGCGGCGTCCTCCAGGGACAGCAGTCCGGCGACGCAGGCGGCGGCGACCTCGCCCTGGGAGTGGCCGACGACGGCGTCGGGGCGCGGCCCGTGGGAGCGCCACAGGGCGGCGAGGGCGACCATGACCGCCCACAGCACCGGTTGGACGACGTCGACGCGGTCCAGGGAGGGGGCGCCGGGGGCGCGGCGCAGCACGGCGGTCAGGGACCAGTCGGTGTGCGGGGCCAGGGCGCGTTCGCAGTCGGCGATGGTGTGGGCGAACACCGGGGAGTCGGCCAGCAGGCCCGCGGCCATGTCGGCCCACTGGCCGCCCTGGCCGGGGAACACCCACACGGTGCGGCGGTCGGGGCGGGCGCGGCCGGTCACGGCGCCGGGGGCGGGGCGGCGCTCGGCCAGCGCCGACAGCGACGCCAGCAGGGTGTCGCGGTCGCCGCCGCAGGCGACGGCGCGGTGCTCGAAGGTGTCGCGGGCGGTGGCCAGGGTCCACCCGACGTCGACCGGGTCCAGGCCGGGGTCGGCGGCGACGCGGTCGCGCAGCCGGGCGGCCTGCCCGGCCAGCGCGGCGGGGGTGCGGGCCGACAGCGGCCACAGCACCGTCCCGGGGGCGGGGGTGCGCTCCGGTTCCGGGACGGCGGGGGCCTGCTCGACGACGATGTGCGCGTTGGTGCCGCTCATCCCGAACGAGGACACCGCGGCGCGGCGCGGGGCGCCGTCGGGCCAGGGCCGGGCCCGGTCCAGCAGCCGGACGGTGCCCTCGGACCAGTCGACGTGCGGGGTGGGCTCGTCGGCGTGCAGGGTGGGCGGCAGCACCCCGTGGCGCAGCGCCAGCACCAGCTTGATCAGCCCGGAGATCCCGGCGGCGGCCTGGGCATGGCCCAGGTTGGACTTGAGGGAGCCCAGCCACAGCGGCCGGTCGGGGGTGTGCGCCCGCCCGTAGGCGGCGATGAGGGCCTGCGCCTCGATGGGGTCGCCCAGCCGGGTGCCGGTGCCGTGCGCCTCGACCAGGTCGACGTCGGCGGGGGTCAGCCGGGCGTCGGCCAGGGCGGCGCGGATGACCCGCTCCTGGGAGGGGCCGTTGGGTGCGGTCAGCCCGTTGGAGGCGCCGTCCTGGTTGACGGCGCTGCCCCGGATCACGGCGAGCACGGGGTGCCCGGCCCGGCGGGCGTCGGAGAGCCGTTCCAGGACGACCATGCCGGCGCCCTCGGAGAAGCCGGCGCCGTCGGCGCCGGCCCCGAACGCCTTGCAGCGGCCGTCGGGGGCCAGACCGCGCAGGTGCGTGAACTCGGTGAGGATGCCGGGCTGCGCCATGACGGTGGCCCCGCCCGCGAGCGCGAGCGAGCACTCCCCGGTACGCAGTGCCTGCACGGCCAGGTGCACGGCCACCAGCGACGAGGAGCAGGCGGTGTCGACGGTGACGGCCGGGCCGGTCAGGCCCAGGGTGTAGGAGAGGCGGCCGGAGGCGACGCTGGTGGTGGTGCCGCTGACCGCGAACCCGTCGTCGGGGGCGTCGGTGAGGGAGGGGCCGTACTCCTGGGCGATGGCGCCCACGTAGACGCCGGTGTCGCTGCCGGCCAGCGAGGACGGGACGATGCCGGAGCGTTCCAGGGCCTCCCAGGCCGTCTCCAGCAGCAGTCGCTGCTGGGGTTCCATGGACTCGGCCTCGCGGGGGGAGATGCCGAAGAACTCGGGGTCGAAGTCGGCTGCCCCGGTCAGGAACGCGCCCCGGGACATGGCCGAGCGGGGGCGGCCGGGGTCGTCGCCCAGCAGGGACTCCAGGTCCCAGCCGCGGTCGGCGGGCAGCGGGCCCAGCACTTCGCCGCCGCGTTCGAGCAGGTCCCACAGGGCTCCGGGGCCGTCGATGCCGCCGGGCAGGCGACAGCCCAGGCCGACGACGGCGACCGGCTCGGGGGCCCGGTCCAGCTGTTCCTGGAGGCGTTCGTTCTTCTTGAGGGCCGAACGCAGGGCCGTGACGAGTTTGGCGGTCTGGTCGCTATCGGTGGCCATCAACGGTCTCCTGTTCGCCTTCGGTGAAGGGATCGTCGTCTCCGTGCAGGGCGAGGTCGAGCAGACCTTCCACGTCCATGTCGTCGATGCGGCTGTCCTCGGTGCTCTCGGGGACCTGGGAATTCCGTGGTGCGGGGGCGGGCTCCGGCTCCGCGGGGAAGAGCGCCTCCGCGACGAAGCGGGCCAGCGCCCGGGGGGTGGGGTGGTCGAAGACCGCGGTGGCGGGCAGCCGCAGGCCGCAGGCGGCCCCCAGGCGGTTGCGCAGTTCCACCCCGGTCAGGGAGTCCAGGCCCAGTTCCTTGAAGGGCCGGTCGGCGGGCACCTCGGCGGCGCCCTCCACGCCCCGGCCCAGGACGACCGCGGTGTGCTCGCGCACGGCCGCGACCAGGGTCCGCTCCCGTTCCGCGCCGGAGAGCCCGGACAGGCGGGCCGCCGACAGCGGCGGCTCGGCGGCCGCGGGTCCGGCCGCCGCCTCCTCCCGGCCGCCGGTCAGCTCGCGCAGGATCGGCAGGTCGGGGGCGGCCTCCAGGTCGAGCAGGGCGGGGGCGAGCACCGTCCGGTCCAGGTAGAGGGCGGCGTCCATGCGGGCCAGGGCGCGGTCGGTGGCCATGGGCAGCAGGCCGCCGCGGCCCAGGGTGTCCAGGTCGCCGTCGTCCAGGTGGCCGGTCATCCCGCTGGCCTCGCCCCACAGGCCCCAGGCCAGGGACAGGGCGGGCAGGCCGCGCTGGCGGCGGTGGTGGGCCAGGGCGTCACAGAACACGTTGGCGGCGGCGTAGTTGGCCTGTCCGGCCGAGCCCAGGGTGCCGGTGATCGAGGAGAACAGCAGGAACGTGCCCAGGCCGTGGCCGGCGGTGAGCTCGTGCAGGTTCCAGGCGGCGTCCACCTTGGGCCGTAGGACCGCCTCCACCCGGGTGTCGTCCAGGGACAGCACGGTGGCGTCGTCCAGGATCCCGGCGGTGTGCACGACGGCGCCCAGCGGCCGGTCCAGCGATCCGAGCAGCCGGGCCAGGGAGTCCCGGTCCGCGGCGTCGCAGGCGTGCACCTCGACGCGGGCGCCCAGGGCGCGCAGCTCCTCGGTGCGGGCGTCCTGGCCGTCGGCCCCGGCCCCGCTGCGGCTGGCCAGGACCAGGTCGCGGACGCCGTACCAGGTGGCCAGGTGGCGGGCCACCCGGTGGCCGAGGGTGCCGGTGCCGCCGGTAATGAGGACGGCGGAGCCCTCGGGGAAGGGGGCGGGGACCCGCAGCACGGTCTTGCCGATGGTCTCGCCGCGCTGGAGGGCGCGCAGCGCCCGGTGGGCGTCGCGGATGTCGTGGACGGTGGTCGGCAGCGGGCGCAGCACCCCGGAGGCGAACAGCTCCATGACGCGTTCGAGCATCTGCCCGATCCGCTCGGGCGGGACCTCCGGAAGGACGAACGAGTGGTAGCCGCGGCCGGGGTGGGCGGCGGAGACCTCCGCCTCGTCCCGGACGTCGGTGCGGCCCATCTCCACGAACCGGCCCCCGGCGCCGGCCCCGCCGCCCGGTGCGCGCAGCAGGCCCAGCGAGGCGTCGACGAACTCGCCGCTCAGGGAGTTGAGGACCACGTCGAATCCGCGTCCGCCGTTGGCGGCCCGCAGGGAGGCCGCGAAGTCCAGGGTCCGGGAGGAGGCCAGGTGCTCGTGGGGGACCCCGTATTCGACGGCGACCTTCCACTTGTGCGGGCTGGCGGTGCCGAACACCTTGGCGCCCATGTGCCGGGCGAGCTGGACGGCGGCCAGCCCCACCCCGCCCGCGGCGGCGTGGATCAGCACGCTCTCCCCGGGCCGGACGGCGGCGACGTCCACCAGGGCGTGGTAGGCGGTGAGGAAAACGACGGGCACGGCCGCCGCGTCCTCGAAGCCCCACCCCTCGGGGATGCGTCCCAGGCGCCGCCGGTCGGCGACCGCCACCGGGCCGAACGCCGAGCCGAACATCCCGGCCACGCGGTCGCCGGGGGCCAGGTCGGTGACCCCGGGGCCGACCTCCAGGACGGTCCCGGCACCCTCCAGGCCGATGCCGTGGTCGTCGGGGACCATGCCCAGGGCGACCACGACGTCACGGAAGTTGACCCCGGTGGCGCGCACGGCGACGCGGACCTGGTGCTCGCCCAGCGGGGAGGCCGCTTCGGGGGCGGGCACCGGGGCGACGGAGTCCAGGGATCCGGGGGCGGTGGCGGCCAGCCGCCACAGCGGTCCGGGCGGCACGAGGTCGCCCTCCTCGGCGGCGGGCACCAGTCGCGGCACCAGGACCCGGCCCGAGCGCAGCGCGACCTGGGGTTCGCCGAGCGCGGCGATCCGGGTGAGCACCCGGTGGGAGTCCTCCGCGCCGTCGGAGTCGACGATCACGAGGCGGTCGGGGTGCTCGCGCTGGGCGGAGCGGAGCAGGCCCCACACGGAGGAGGCGGCCAGGCCGCTGAGCTGGTCGTCGGGGTGGGTGACCACCGAGCGCCAGGTGACGAGCACGAGGCGGGCGTGGGCGGTGCGCGGGTCCGACAGCCAGGTGCGCACCGAGGCCAGGGCGGAGGACAGGCCCTCGCGGACGGCGTCGGGCAGCGGCCCGTGGTCGGTGTAGACGACGCGGGCGGGCAGTTCGGCGTAGACGACGCCGGGTACCGGGCCGTCGGGGGACAGGCCGTCCAGGGACGGCAGGTCGGTGGGGATGACACCGTCGGCGCCGGGGCCGTCGATCTCCTGCCAGTGCACCCGGTACAGGTCGGGTTCCTCCTCGGGGGCAGAGGACAGGGCGGCCGGGTCGACCGGGCGCATGGCCAGTTCCTCCACCGACAGCACCGGGGCCCCGCTGTCGTCGGCGCAGACGAGCCGGTAGCGGCCGCCGTCCAGGTGCTCCACGAGGGTGCGCAGGACGCGCGGCGGCGAGGCGAGGGGGGCGGTGCGCACCCCGCTCCAGGCGAACGGCACCAGGGGGGCGCCGCCGCCGGGGGCGTCGTGCAGCAGGACCGCGTGCAGGGCCGCGTCGAGCAGGGCCGGGTGAGGTCCGGTGAACGGTCCCGGCGCCGTGCCGTCGGGCAGGGCGGTCTCGGTGAGCAGCGCGCCGTCGAAGCGTCGCCACACCCGGCGCAGGCCCCGGAAGACCGGGCCGTAGGCGTAGCCGCGGCGCAGCAGCCCGGCGTAGGCCTCGTGCTCCTCGAACCCGGCGTCGACCACTCCCCCGCCGGGCCAGTCCCGGGCGAGTTCCGGAACCGGTGCGGAATCGGCAGAACCGGGAACGCCGGGAGTGTCGTTGGTCATTGCGGGGGCGTCCGCGGTCAGGCTCCCCGAGGCGTGGCGGGTCCACTCCCCGCCGGGTGGCCGGGTGTGCAGGGTGAACCCGCGCCGTCCGTCGGGGCCGGGTGCGGAGACGGTGGCCTGGAGGTCGGTCGTGCCGCCGCGCGGGAGCAGGACCGGGCTCTCCAGGGTGAGGTCGGCCAGGTGCGGGGTGCCGGTGCGGGCCCCGGCGTGCAGGGCCAGCTCCACCAGGGCGGTGCCGGGCAGCAGGACGCGGCCGAGCAGCCGGTGGTCGGCGGCCCAGGAGGGGGCGTCCGCGGCGGCGGCGCCGGTGAACACGGTGTCGCCGCCGGCCAGCTCCAGCCCGTCGTCCAGCAGCGCGGCGGGGGCGGCCGGGGCGGGGGCCGCGGCGGGTTCGGCCCAGTGGCGGCGGCGCCGGAACGGCAGGTCCGGGGGCGGGACCGGGGCGCCCTCGTCGGCGACGCCCTCCAGGATCAGGTGGGCGTTGGTGCCGCTGATCCCGAACGAGGACACTGCGGCACGGCGGGGGCGGCCGGTGTCGGGCCAGGGTTCGGCCTCGGTGAGCAGCCGTACGCCGCCGCCGTCCCAGTCCACGCGGGGGGTGGGCTCGTCGGCGTGCAGGGTCCGGGGCAGGTGGCCGTGGCGCAGTGCCTGCACGGTCTTGATGACCCCGGCCACCCCGGCGGCGGCCTGGGCGTGCCCGATGTTGGACTTCAGCGAGCCCAGGCGCAGGGGCTCCTCACGATCGGCCCCGTAGACGGCGATGAGCGCGGCCGCCTCGACGGGGTCGCCCAGCCGGGTGCCGGTGCCGTGCGCCTCGACGGCGTCGACCTCGCCGGGTCCGACCCCGGCCGCGGCCAGGGCTGCGCGGACGACGCGCTCCTGGGCGGCGGGGTTGGGCGCGGTGAGCCCGTTGGAGGCGCCGTCGGAGTTGACCGCGCCACCGCGGAGCAGGGCCAGCACGGGGCGGCCGCCCCGGCGGGCGTCGGAGAGCCGTTCCAGGACGATCATCCCGGCGCCCTCGGCCCAGGCGGTGCCGTCGGCCCCGGCGCCGAACGCGCGGCAGCGCCCGTCGGGGGACAGTCCGCGCTGGGCGGAGAACTCCAGGAACATGCCCGGGGTGGACATCACGGTGACGCCCCCGGCCAGCGCCATGGAGCATTCGCCCCGGCGCAGCGCCTCGGCGGCCTGGTGGATCGCCACCAGGGAGGAGGAGCAGGCGGTGTCGATGGTCAGTGCGGGGCCGTGCAGGCCCAGGACGTAGGCGATCCGCCCGGAGGCGACGCTGGCGGTGGACCCGGTGAGCCGGTACCCGCCGTCGCCGCCGGTGGCCGGGTCGGCCAGCCGGGGCCCGTAGTCGGAGGGCATCGCGCCGACGAACACGCCCACCGGTTCGCCGCGCAGCCGCTCTGCGGTGAGCCCGGCCCGGTGGACGGCCTCCCAGGAGGTCTCCAGCAGCAGCCGCTGCTGGGGGTCCATGGCGTCGGCCTCGCGGCGGGAGATCCCGAAGAAGTCGGCGTCGAACAGGTCGGCGTCGTAGAGGAACCCGCCCCGGCGGGTGTAGGTCCGCCCGGGGGTGCCGGGTTCGGGGTGGTAGAGCGCGTCCAGGTCCCAGAAGCGGTTGTCGGGGAAGTCTCCGGTGGCGTCCACGCCCTCTTCGACCAGCCGCCACAGCGCTTCGGGCGAGGACGCGCCGCCGGGCAGCCGGCAGGCCATCGCGGTGATCGCGATGGGGTCGTCCTCGACGGCCGGGGCGGGGGCCGCGGTGCGCTCCGGCGCCTGCGGACGGGACGGCTCCCGGACCGCGGGGGCGGTCCCGCCGCCCACGGTCACCTCGTCGCGGCCCAGCTCCCCGGCGAGGTGGCGGGCCAGTGCCGCCGGGGACGGCTGCTCGAACAGGGCGGCGTCGCCCAGCCGGACGCCGGTGGCCCGGTCCAGGGCGTCGCGCAGCTCCAGCAGCATGATCGAGTCGAAGCCCAGGTCGCGGAAGGCGCGGTCCTCCTCCCCCGGGGCCAGGGCCGCGCGGGACAGCACGCGGGCCGCCTGCCCGGTGACCAGTTCCAGCACGGGGGCGGTCCGCTCGGGCGGGGCCGGGGCCTCTTCGGGCCCGGTCGACCAGTCCACCGCCGTCCCGGCGTGCGCGCCGACGGCGGGCCAGAAGCGGCGGCGCTGGAAAGGGTAGGTCGGCAGGTCGGTGCGGCGCGCGCCGGTGCCCTCGAACAGCCGCGGCCAGTCGACGTCCACCCCGGCGGTGAAGGCGCGGGCGGCGGCGTTGAGCAGCTGCGTCTGGTCGCCCTCCCCCCGGCGCAGGGTGGTGAGGACGTGGCCGGACACCCCGGCGCGCTGGAGGGAGCCGCGCAGGCCGTGGGCGAGCACCGGGTGCGGGCCCACCTCCAGGAAGACCCGGTACCCGTCGGCGACCAGGGAGTCCACGGCGTCGGCGAACCGCACGGGGTTGCGCAGGCCCGCGTACCAGTAGTCGGCGTCCAGGGCCCGTCCGCCCAGCGGGGCGCCGGTGAGGGTGGAGTGGAAGGGGACCTTGGGTGCGCGGTGGCGCACCCGGCCCAGGCTCTCGGCGATCCGGCCGCGGATGAGCTCCACGTGCGGGGAGTGGGAGGCGTAGTCCACTTCGACCAGGGCGGCGTGCACGCCCCGGTCGGCGCAGTGCTCGACCGCGTCGCGCACCGAGCGGGGCGCGCCCGAGACCACCACGGAGGCGGGCCCGTTGACCACGGCCACGTGCAGGTCGGGCAGGGAGCGGGTGAGCTCCTCGGCCTCGTGCGGCGGGACGCCCAGGGAGGCCATGCCGCCGGTCCCGGCGAGCGCGGTCAGGGCCTGGCTGCGCAGGGCGACGACGCGGGCGGCCTCCTCCACCGTCAGGGCGCCCGCCACGCAGGCGGCGGCCAGCTCGCCCTGGGAGTGGCCGACCACGGCGGCCGGGCGCACGCCCAGTGTCTCCCACACCTTGGCGAGGGAGACCATGGTCGCCCACAGCACCGGCTGGATCACGTCGACGCGCGCCCGGGAGCCGGTCAGCGGCGGGGCCTGCGGCTCACCGCGCAGCACCGAGGACAGGGACCAGTCGACGTAGGGGCCCAGGGCCAGCTCGCACTCGCGGATCCGGGCGGCGAACGCCTGGGCCAGCGGCCCGTCGGCCTCCAGCAGGTCGCGGCCCATGCCGACCCACTGGCCGCCCTGGCCGGGGAAGACCAGGACCGGTCCGGGGCCGTCGACGGCGGCGACGCCCTCGGGGCGCACCGACTCCAGTTCGCGGGTGCCGCCCTCGCCGGGGGCGAACACCACCGCGCGGTGTTCGAACACGTCGCGGGTGGTGGCCAGGGAGTAGCCGACGTCGCGGGCCTTGAGGCCGGGCCGGGCGGACACGTGCGCGTGCAGGGCGGAGGCCTGGGCGCGCAGTGCCTCCTCCGAGCGCGCGGACAGCACCCAGGGGACCGGGGCCAGGGTGCGGGTGGGGTCCGGTTCGCCGGCGAACCGGGCGGCGGGGGCGGGCCCCAGCACGAGGTGGCAGTTGGTGCCGCCCATGCCGAACGAGGACACCCCGGCCAGCGGGGCGTGTCCGGGCCAGGGCTCGCGGCGGGTCTGCACCGCCAGGCCCAGGGCGTCCAGATCGATCCCGGGAGCCGGTTCGGTGAAGTTCAGGGTGGGCGGGATCTGCTGGTGTTCCAGGGCCAGGACGGTCTTGACCAGGCCGGCGATCCCGGCGGCGCCCTCCAGGTGGCCGATGTTGGTCTTGACCGAGCCGACCCGCAGGGGTTCGCGCCGCCCCGCTGCGAAGACCTCGCCCAGGGCGGCGGCCTCCACCGGGTCGCCGGTGGGGGTGCCGGTCCCGTGCAGTTCGACGTAGCCGATCCGGTCGGGCCCCTGGCCCGCGTCGGCGTGGGCGGCGCGGATGACCTCGGCCTGCCCGCGGACGGTGGGCCGGGTGAGGAAGGAGTCGCCGCCGGCGTGGTTGACGGCCCCGCCGTGCAGGACCGCGTGGACGCGGTCGCCGTCGGCCAGGGCGCGGCCCAGCGGTTTGAGGAGGACCGCGGCGCCGCCCTCACCGCGCACGTACCCGTCGGCCCCGGCGTCCAGGGCGCGGATCCGGGCCCGGGGCGAGAGGCCGCCGAACCGGGCGACCTGCTCGGTGCTCTCGGGGACCAGGATGAGGTTGACCCCGCCGGCCAGGGCGAGGTCGCTCTCGCCGCGGCGCAGGCTCTCCATGGCCAGGTGCACGCCGACCAGGGCGGAGGACTGGCCGGAGTCCACGGTGAGGCTGGGGCCGCGCAGGCCCAGGAAGTGCGAGACCCGGTTGGCGATCATGCCCCGGTGGGTGCCGGTGAGGGTGTGGTGGGTGATGGCCTCCGCCCCGCCCCGGTCGTGCAGGAGGGCGTAGTCGGAGCCGATGGCGGCGGTGAAGACGCCGACGCGGGAGTCGCGCAGGGCGCCGGGGGCGGTGCGGGAGTTCTCGACGGCCTCCCGGCCCAGTTCGAGCATGAGCCGCTGCTGGGGGTCCATCGCCAGGGCCTCACGGGGCGAGATCCCGAAGAAGTCGGCGTCGAAGTACTCGGCGTCGTGGAGGTAGCCGCCCCAGGCCGGGCCGCGTTCGGGCGATCCGCCGCCGAGCCGGTCGGGCGGCGGGGTGATGGCCTCCCGCCCCTCGCCGAGCAGGCGCCAGAAGGCGTCGGGGGTCCCGGCGCCCGGAAGGCGGCAGGCGATACCGATGATCGCGATGGGCTCCCAGGTACCGGGGTCGGGGGTCCCGGTCGGTCCGCCGTTCATCGTTGCCCTTCCCTTTCGACTGCCCTCTCCTGCCCCGGCGCCTTTCCGCGTCCCGCGACACTGCCCGTGCACCTGCACGGGAACGGTGTTGTGGGCATGGGAAATCCGGACACTGGTAGACACCGGAACCCGTAATCTCAAAGATTCACAGCAACTACCTCATGGAACGACATTCGGGGCCAAACAGGAACCAACCAGATGGAGGGTAACGCTTGCCCTTGAGCACTGACAACCAGGTGACCTTTTTCGGACAGAGGGATTCGGTCCGACATGTACGGAGTTAATGCAAACGCAACCGTTTCCGGACCATCGGAAAACGACAGGGAAAACACGTTTCGGACAGCAGAGAAGGCCCGGAGCCCTTGAGGACCCCGGGCTCTCGCTCCCGCCGCCGGACGGTCAGTCGCCGTGGCGCGCCCGCACCTCGGCGATGTACGCCAAGGCCTTCTGCTCGTCCAGCATCCAGTTCTTGTAGTCGGACGGGAAGTCCCACCCCTGGATCCAGCGGTCCGCGACCTCCTGGTACTGGACCGAGGCGGCCAGGATGTTCATGATGTGCTCGGGCAGGGACTGCTCCACCATCGTGGACGCGAACTCCGCCCACATCTGGTTGTCCTGTCCGAATTCCCAGAAGCGGTCGAAGGCCCCGACCATGAAGTCCTCGTCGAACGGCTTGTCGCCGTGCTCGATGATGCTCTCCAGGTAGGCCTCCGCGCAGCGGGTGGAGTTGTTCCAGCTCTGCCCCACGAACGGGTCCATGGTGACGACCACGTCGGCCATCCCGATGGCCAGCCCGCCGGAGGGGAGCCGCCCCACCGGGTTGCGCACCTGCGGCGTCAGGTCCTCCACGATGGTGCTGCGGCCGTCCACCAGCGCGGCGTCCTTGGACCGCTCGAAGAACTCCGGCGCGTACTTGCGCATGAGGTCCTTCATCCGGCGCAGCTGCTCCTCCGGGCCCGGCCGGTCGGGCCAGGCGTCCATCGGGCCGCCCTTCTTGTCCACCAGCAGCAGGTTGTGGGCCGGGCCCTCCTGGGTGAGGATCGGGATGAGCATGATGTTGCCCGCCTCCTCCGTCACCCCGAACCAGCCGATGTTCTCCCCCTCGCCGGGGTGCGGAGGCCACAGGTCGTAGACGTAGGCCTGGGCCAGGGCCCGCGGCCGCGTCCCGCTGAACCGGCTCGTGTCGTGGTCGAAGAGCTGGCCCAGCTCCCCGTGGCCGACCGCGACGATGATCAGGTCGAACATCCGCGAGAAGTAGTCCAGGTCGGTGACGGTGACCCCGTGGATCACCACCTTGCCGCCCCGGTCCTCGAAGAACTCCAGCCAGTCCGCCATCTTCACCCGGCGGTCGACCGCCACGGTGTAGCCGTTCCCGGGGTGGGAGCGGCCGCTGATGGCGGTGATCGGCTGCCCCTCGCGGAAGACGGCCAGCTTCTGTTCGCGGATCTGCGGGGAGAGCGCGCTCCAGAAGTCGAGGTCGAACTTGCGCTCGTACTCCAGTGCGGTGGGGAAGGTGAACTGGGTGATCGAGGGACGTCCGGTCCGGATCTCCAGCGAGGACTGCCCCGTGATCACCGTGACGTCGTAGCCATGGGTGAGGAGCCCATGGGCCAGGTGCAGGCCGGCGTGGCCCGCGCCGACGATGAGGATCTTGCGCATGTGTCGCTTACTTTCCTGGGGGATCTAGGGGAGGACCGGGGGGAGCACGCCTGGGCGGCCTCCCCGCCCGTCAGGCGACGGGCTCACTGGCGCGGTTGTGCTCCAGGGCGTACCGCAGGAGGGCCTTGAGGACCTCTCCCCCGGACAGCCGCTGGCGGGCGTCGAAGTCGATGATCGGGACCTCGGGGCTGACCTCCAGGGCTTCGCGGACCTGCTCGGCCGTGTAGTCCAGCTGCCCCTCGAACCGGTTCAGCGCCACGATGTAGGGGATGCGCTTGTTCGTCTCGAAGTAGTCGACGGCGTCGAAGGAGTCCGCCAGACGACGGCAGTCGACCACGACGACGGCGCCCACGGCACCCCTGACGAGATCGTCCCACATGAACCAGAACCGTGCCTGGCCCGGTGTCCCGAACATGTACATGACGAGTTCGTCGTCGATGGTGATGCGGCCGAAATCCATCGCGACGGTGGTGGTCGTCTTGTCGGGGGTGATCGAGGTGTCGTCGTGACCGATGCTCGCCTCGGTCATGATCGCCTCGGTGGTGACAGGCGGGATCTCCGACACCGAGCGCACCAGAGTCGTCTTGCCGGCGCCGAAGCCCCCGGCGATGACGATCTTGCTCGACATCTTCTTGCGATTGGACCGCTTGTCACTGGAAAAGTCGTTCGAGACCACGAAGAGCCCTCTCCAGAACCTGGTTTTCCGATGGACTGCTGCCGGTGATGGTCGGGTGAATGTACACCAGGTCCTGCTCGGCCAGGTCACTGACCAGGACCTGGGTGACACCCAGGGGGATGCCCAACTCGGCCGAGATCTCGGCGAGCGACCGGGTCTCCCGGCACAGCTTGTAAATACTGATCGACTCCGGCATGAGGGTGCCAGGGGGCTCCTGCCCGGGCTCGGATGTCGAGACCAGGGTCTGCACCATCAGCGGATGCCGGGACCGCGTCCGCCCACCGGTGAAGGTGAACGGGCGAACGCGGTTACTCCTTCGCCTGCGGAAGCTCATTGACGTGGCAACCTCATTCCTGCCGAACCGTAACGGGTCACCGTCGTCAGTTCTGGATGACTTCGCGCAGCTGCGAGCGCAGCTGCGGCGTGAGCACGTGGGCGACGTTCTCGACGAGCTTGGCCATCTGGAAGCCCACGATCTTCAGCTCGGTCCCGGGGGCGGTGAGCACCGCCATGCAGGAGCCGTCGCTGATCGCCATGATGAACAGGTGTCCGTGGTTGAAGCGCACGAGCAGCTGCTCGCACTCCCCGCGCTGGAAGAGGCTCGCCCCGCCCACGGCCAGGCTGTGCAGGCCGCTGGCGATGGCGGCGAGCTGCTCGGCGTGCTCCTCGGGGAAGTCGCTGGAGTGGGTCAGGACCAGACCGTCGGAGGAGACCACGACGGCGTGCTCGACACCGCGCACGTCGCGGACGAACCGGTCGATGATCCACGAGAAGTTCTCAACACTGTCGTTCACGGATTCAGTCATGCTCTACCTGCCTGGGCCGAGTGTCTTAGGGGTTCGGGGGATCTGCCCGCGCACCGGGGGGTGCGCGCCGGGGGTACGGCCGCTCATGCCTTGGCCTCTCCGCCCGTGTCGTCCGTGGTTCCGTCGAGTTGCTCGCCCTCCAAGGCGGCGCGTTCGCCTTCGAGGAAGTCTCCCAGTTCGTCCCGGATCTGCTCGGCCCGGGCCTCCCCGGTGAGTTTGGGGGGGGTGTCCTCGCGCGCCGGGGCCGCCGCGCCGGGGTCGGGGCGCGGCATCATGCGCAGCGGGGAGCCGTGCGGGGTGGCGCTGCGCCGGGGCAGGCCGGCCGCGGTGACGGCGGAGTCGCCCCGGCCGGTGCCCGTTCCGTTGCCGGTGTCCGCCGGTGCGGTGCCGTTGACGGAGGCGGGCGGAGCGGCGACGGGGGCCGGGCGGGAGGAGACGGTGCCCGACGGGATCGTCGAGGTGCGCGACTGTCCCGGGGTCCGCGGCGTGGCCACGCGCAACAGCTCCTTGGGGATGATCACGTAGGCGCTCACCCCGCGGAAGGCCCGGGATTCGAGCTTGGCCTTCAGCCCGTGCTTCTTGGCGATCCGGCTGGCGACGTAGAGGCCCATGTGCCGGGGGACCTCCTCGTCGAGCACGGGCTCGCCGGACAGGCGCTCGTTGAGTTCGGCGAGCTGCTTGTCGGGGATGCCCACGCCCTCGTCCTCGACGATGACCATGAGGCGGCCGTCGTCCATCTCCTGGCCGCTGATGACGACCTGGGAGTGCTCGGGCGAGTTGGCGGTGGCGTTGTCGAGCAGTTCCGCCAGGAGGTGGCTGATGTCGTCGGCGGCCATACCGGTGATGGAGATCTGCGGGAGCTTGCCCAGCATGACGCGGGGGTAGTCCTTGATCTCGGACACCGCGGCGCGGGAGACGTCGAGCAGCGGGACGATCTCGTCGTGGGCGTCGGATTCACCGCCGTCGTGTCCGGTGAGCACCAGGAAGTTCTCCCCGTTGCGCCGCATCCGGGTCGCGAAGTTGTCGATCTGGAAGAGCTTTTCGAGCAGGTCGGGGTCCTGGGCGTCGGACTCCAGCTCCTCGACCATCTCCAGCAGGGCGTCGACGAGGGAGAGGTCGCGCATGGCCAGACCCGCCAGCGCCTCGTTGAGCAGGCCCTCGCCGCTCTCGGACACCAGGGCCGCGGCGGTCGCGGGGTCGAGGGTCGGCACGGCCTCCCCGGCCACCGCCTCGGGTGCGGCCTCCTGCCCGGCGGGGGCGGTCTCGGCGGGCGGCGCCTCGGCCGCCGCTTCGGCGGCGGGCTCCGCGGTGACGGTGTCGGCGGCGGCCTCCCCGACGGCCGGGGCCTCCTCCTCCGGTTCGGCGCGGGTGATCGCCTTGTCCTCGCGGACCTCGGTGGCCGACGCCTGCTCGGCGAACAGGGTGGCGGCGGAGTCGGCGGTGATCACCTGCGGGGGCTGCCCGGCGGTGAAGACGATGACGTGCTGGACCGGCTGGCCGTAGGGGTTGGCCTGCCCCGGGTAGAACACCGGCTGGCCCTGGACCACGTAGCCGGGCGGCTGGAAGGGCGCCGGGTAGACGTTGGGGTAGGGCATCGGCTGCGGCACGGGGGCCGGGTACACCGGGTACGGGTAGGCCATGGGCGGCTGCGGGTAGGGGTACTCGCCCTGGGGGTGGGCGGGCGGCGGGTTGCGGTAGGCCTCCGGCCGCGGGGCGCGGGGGTCGGGCCCGTACCGGTGGTCGGCGCCGTAGGCGTCGCGCGGGGCCTCGCGGTGGTCGCGCACCGGGTAGGGCTCCCGGTAGGGGTTGCCCCGCGGGGCCCGGCGGGGCTCCCCGTAGCGGGCCTCGTCCGCACCGTACTCCGGGCGGGACGTGTAGTCGGCGCGGCCGGCGACGCGGTCGGCGTACCCCGGGTCGTAGGTGCGCCCCCGGGGCGCGGGGGCCTCGTAGCGGTCGGGTTCGGCGCGCTCGCGCCAGGCGTCCGGGCGGCGGCGCCCGTCGGGGGCGGGGCCCGGGTCGGCCGCGGCGTGCTGCTCGGCACGGGGTTCGCGGTAGGGGCCGCCGTCCTCGGAGGGGCGACCGCGGCGGTCGCTCCGGGCGGGCTCCCGGCGCGCGGGCTCGGGCAGCGGTGACTCCGCTGAGGAGGATGCAGGGGTGAATGACACAGGGGCCTCGAATTGCTCCGTGTGGGGGGGCTCCGACGCGCCACCGGCGGGGGGCGCTCCCGGTTCCTCGGACGCGGGCGGGGTCTGATGCACCGGGGCCTCCTCCTCGGACGCGGTGTGCTCCGGCGGAGCGGTGACTTCGGGTGTGCGCGGCTCGGGCTCGTCGAGGCCGACGCCGCGCCATTGGCCGACGGGGGTGGCATCGGGTGCGACGTCGTCGATCTCGACGCGCCGGACCGCAGTGTAGGGGTTGGGGGCGCCGGTACGCGGGGTCGGCCGGTAACCGTTCTCGGCGGAGCCGGAGAAGGGGCCGACGGGCCGTTCCACCGAGGGGACGTCCGCGGGGGCGCTCTCGCCTCCGCCCGCCGTCGTCTCCCCCGTCAGGGGGGAGGCGGTGTGCCGGCCGCCGTCCCGGGCCGCCGGGCGGCCGGGGTCCTGCGAGTGCGGATGCACGGGCTGATGCACGGGATTTCCTTGCTCGGTCTCCATGGAGCGGGTTTCCTGGATACGGACCATACGATAGATGGCCCGGCGGAAACGCCCCTCACGCCTGTTTGCGGGCTCCTCCTCGGCCGACGCCTTCGCCCCGTCCTCGGGGGATCGGGGGACGGAGCCGTCCGCCGGCGGCGGCGCCTGTGCCACTGTCTCGTCTCCTCGGCTCGGGTGGGCGGTCCGGCCCCGCTCTCGCGGCTCGGGGTCGGGGACCCATTGCCGGGGACGGCACCCTCGGCCCGCACAATTCCTGCACTTCCACCGGTAATCGTCGTTCGATTCGCCAGACTAACAAAGGTGGGCCGTGTTGGCAGAAGAATCGGAGAAGCACCGGAAAAGGGGTCTGTGTATCACCTGTGACCAGGGGTGATAAGAACGGTACTCATACCCGAGAGACGAAGCATTGTTTGGGTTTGTTGGGATTTGCCCAGCTCGGGACCAATGTCATTTTCCGGTCAGTGTCCTCTTGGAGAACTCCCCCGGCGAGGCCCGGGATTCACTCGGCCTCCGCGTTGACGAGGGCCACCCGGTTCCCCCAGGGCTGCACGTTCTCGTGGACGTCCTGGTGGGCCTCCCCGATCTCGTCGAACCCCACCACCGAGGTCACGCAGGGGTCCAGCATCCCACGCTCCACCAGCCCGATGACCGCCCGGCAGTCCGCGGTGGAGGCGAAGTGCGAGCCCTGGAGCCGCTTGAGCCGCATCCACAGGAAGCGCAGGTCGATCTCGGAGCGGTACCCCGACGTCGCACCGCAGGTCACGACCATGCCCTCGTTGTCGCACAGGTACATCGAGGTGGGCAGGGTGTCCGCGCCGCTGTGCTCGAAGACGATCCTGGGATCGCGCCGCTCCCCCAGGACCTCCCAGAAGCGGCGGCCGAAGGACCGCACTCCGGCGAGCCAGGCGGCGTGGGCCTCCCCGTCCCGCTCGTCCGGCATCCTCCCCCAGTGGTCGAACTCCGTGCGCAGGATGGTCCCGACCGCCCCCAGCTCCCGGCACACCCGCGCCCGCTCCTCCCCCGAGACCACCGCCACCGCCCGGCCGCCCGCGTTGCGGACCAGCTGGATCGCGAAGGAGCCCAGGCCCCCGGCACCGCCCCAGACCAGGACCGGGTCGCCGGGCCGGACGGTGTGGGGGTACCAGCCGAAGAGCTGCCGGTGGGCCGTGGCCGCGGTCGCCAGGAAGCCCCCGGCGACCGTCCAGGGCATGCCCGCCGGCTTGGGGTGGCACTGGACGTCCCGCACCAGGCAGAACTGGCCGAAGGAGCCGTGGTTGGACTCGTAGCCCCAGGCCCGCATGCTCCGCGACGCGGCCGGGTCCCGGCCGGTGCGGATGTCGTCGGCGCGTTCGTCCCAGTCCCCCGGGGACAGGATCACGTGGTCGCCCACCTCGACCCCGCGCACCCCCGGGCCCACCGCCCAGACGATGCCCGCGCCGTCGGAGCCGCCGACGTGGTAGTCCTCGGGCTCCCCCGCCTTGCGGCGGGCGGCCACGACGTCGGCGGGGCTCCCCAGCGAGGCCCACACGTTGTTGTAGTTGATGCCGGCGGTCATCGTGTAGACGAGGACGCGTCCGGGCCCCACCCGGGGCACCGGGACGACCTCACGGGCGAAGGCGCTGCGGGGCTCCCCGTAGCGCTCGGGCCGGATCGTCATGGCGTGCATGCGGGCGGGCACGTGCCCCGGCGGCGGCATCTCGCCGAGGTCGTAGAGGTCCTTGGGCTCCTGGGGCATGACGGGGGAGGCCTTCCGCGTCCGGGGGCTGGGTCGTGCGGGACCGGCGACGGCCGCCCCGGACCCGGGGAGCGCGGACCTCCGGCGTCTCAGGAAGATAACCCGCAAAAGCCGCTTTTCGGGGACGAGGTTCCTTTCGTGATCAAGCTCAGGACCTTGGTCCCGGCGTTCCGGACGAGCCGAAAACGGGGCGGGCCCTCAAGGGCCCGCCCCGGGTGTCCCGGTGGTCACTCCCGCCCCGGGACGAACGGCTACTCGACCGGCCGCAGGTCACCCTGGATCAGCGACAGGATGACGTGGTTGTCCATGTAGATCTGGTTCTGCGCCGCCGGGTGGGCGTCGTCGAACTTGTCCACGCGGACCCCCTCCAGGGCGGGGGCCAGGTACTTGTAGGTCCAGATCGGGATGCGCGGCAGCAGCTCGTTGAAGACGATCGCCATCGTCCGCACCGCCTCGACCTGCTCCTCCTCGGTCTGCGCGGTCTTGGCGACCTGCACCAACTCCTCCAGGTCGACCTCGCCCTGGCTGGGGCTGTCCACCTTGAGGTCGAAGTCCTGGCCCGGGGTGTCCCCGGTGCGCGCGTTCTCCACCAGGAAGTTCATCTGGAAGGCGCCCCAGTAGGACGGGATCTCCGGGTTGCCCCAGTGGCGCACGGCGACCTCGAAGTCACCGGCCGACCAGATGCCCCACGGGTTGTCGGCGGGGACGTTGGACGCGGTGGTCTTGATGCCGAAGTCGTTCCACGCCTCCTCGACCTGGGTGGCGGTGAGCTCGAAGTCGCCCCAGCCGACCACGCCGACGACCTCGAAGCCGGCCTCCTCGCCGTCGGGCAGGTGCCAGGTCCCGTTCTCCAGGGTCCAGCCCGCGTCCTCCAGCAGCTCCTTGGCCTTGTCGTGGTCCAGGTCGTAGGTCTCGAACTCCGCCAGCTCCTCGGCGCTGAAGACCTGCTCGGCCTGCATGTCCACCAGGCCCGCGTAGTAGTTGACGCGGCTGTAGGCCTCGCCGCGCGCCACCTGGCCGACCTGGTCGCTGTCCAGCAGGTGGGCCAGCGCCTTGCGGACGCGCACGTCCTTCAGCTCCGGCTTCTTCTGGTAGTTGAACATCAGGCCGCAGCCGTCGTAGCCGGGGTGCTCGATCCAGCGCAGGCCGTCCACGCTCTGGAACGCCTGCTGGTCGGCGGCCGAGGTGGCCAGGGTCGAGTAGTCGACCTCGCCCTGCTGGATGAGCAGGGAGGCCTGCCGGTTGTCGCCCTTGTGGACGACGATCTCGTCGAAGCCGACCTCGGTGCCCTGGTAGCCCTCCTCGTTGCGGACCAGGGTGATGCGCGCGTCGGCGACCTGGGCCGGGTCGAACTTGTACGGGCCGCTGCAGATGATCTCGTCGGGGTTGAACGCGATGAACTCGGCGTTGAACTCGGTGTGCTCGTCGTCGCCCTGGCGGACGCCGTCGGCGACCAGCGCGATGGCGCGCTCACCGAAGTCGCCGTAGGTGGACTTGGAGAAGATCCGGTGGTCGATGACCTGGAACTCGATGCCCGGGAACGGGTTGTCGAAGCGGGCGCGGACGGTGAGGTCGTCCACCTTCTCCAGCTCGGTGATCTGCGGGAAGCCGATGGACCAGGAGGGGGCCTCCAGGACGCGGATGGCGAAGTTCTGGTGCAGGTCGTCCGCGTTGAGGTCGGTGCCGTCGCTCCACTTCAGGCCGGGGCGCAGGCTGACGAAGAGGTCGTCGCCCTCCCAGGCGGCGTTCTCCACGAGCAGGTAGTCCCACTCGTGGGTCTCCCAGTTGTAGAACCCGCCCGCGGGCAGGAACAGGTCGGCGTAGACCGAGTTCATCAGCAGCGCGCCGTCCTCCACGGCCACGTTGCGGGTCTGGGCGTCGATGTCGTAGTCGTACACGCCGGTGAACTGGCCGGTGGTCGCGTTGGCCGCGTTGTCCCCGCCGGCACAGCCGGCCAGGACGCTCGCGCCCGCGACGCCGACGGCGCCGAAGCCCACGGTCTTGAGGAGTCTCCTGCGGCTGAAGTCCCGCAGGAGCGTGTTGCGGTCGGGAGTGGGGGTCATTCCTGGCGCTTCCTTTCGATGAGGACGGCGAGCAGTCCGAGGGAGAGCACGGTCAGGCCGATCACGACGGTGAGGACACTGATCACGAACTCGGCTGTGCCGGGGGGATTGAGCAGGGCCGTGAGGCCCGCGGCCAAGGTGAGGAAGGCTCCGACGAAGAGGCCGAACCGGCCGATGAGGAGCATCCGTTCACCCCTGGCCGACCACGTGGCAGGCGAGCAGTCGGTCATGGCCGCGCACCAGTGGCGGTCGGTGGGTGTCGCACGCCCCCTGGGTGTAGAGGGGGCAGCGCGGGTGGAAGTCGCAGCCGGGGGGCAGGGCGGTCAGGTCGGGGATGTCGGCGCTGCGCAGCCGGACTCGTTCCTTGGTCCGGGCCAGGTCGGGGTCGGGTTCGCAGACCGCGGAGATGAGCGCCCGCGTGTAGGGGTGCCGCGGGTCGTTGACCACCCGGGGCGTGGGGCCGTGTTCGACGACCTTGCCCAGGTACATGACGGCGATCTCGCCGTCCCAGGCGAAGTACTTGGCCACCGCCAGGTCGTGGGTGATGAACAGGAAGCCCACGCCCAGGTCGTCGCGCAGCCGCCCCAAGGTGTTGAGCAGGCTGACCCGGATGGAGACGTCGAGCATGGAGGTGGACTCGTCGGCGATGATCACCTCCGGGTTCATCGCCAGGGCGCGGGCGATGGCGACGCGCTGGCGCTGGCCGCCGGACATCTGGTGCGGGTACTTGTCGAGGAAGTCCGCGGCCGGGGTGAGGTCGACCCGCTCCAGGAGTTCGGTGGCGACCCTGCGGGCCTCCTTGTGGTCGGCGACCATGCGGTGGCGGCGCAGCCCGGCGGAGACCGTGGAGTAGACGGTGCGCACCGGGTTGAGGGAGGCGTAGGGGTCCTGGTGGATGTACTGGACCGAGCGCCGGAACACGGAGCGCTCCTTCTTGTCCATGGCGGTGATGTCGCGGCCGCGGAACAGCACCGACCCGGAGGTGGGGTCGGCCAGTCCGGCGGCCATCCGGGCGGTGGTGGTCTTGCCGCAGCCGGACTCCCCCACCAGGCACAGGGCCTTGCCGGGGCGCACCTCCAGGTCGACCCCGGCGACGGCGGGCACGTCGCCGCGCGGGCCGGAGAAGACCTGGTGCACGCCGCGCAGGCTCAGCACCGGCGCGGGGTCGGGGGCGGGGGCGGCCGCCGCGACGGCCGGGGCGGGCACGGGTACGGAGCGGTCGATCACGGGTTGGCCCCCTCGGCGGCGAGTTCACGGGAACGCAGGCAGGCGGCGGCGTGGCTGAGGCCGTCGCCGCGGGTGTGCAGGACCTCCAGCTCCGGGCGGATCTCGCGGCAGGGCTCGGCGGCGTGCCCGCAGCGGGGGGCGAAGGAGCAGCCCGGGGGCAGGGAGGACAGCCCGGGCGGGCCGCCGGGCAGGGATTCGGGGATGACGAGGTCGCCGCTGACCGGGGGCACGGAGTTGATCAGCGCCGAGGTGTAGGGGTGGCGCGACCGGTAGAAGATGTCGCGGGTGGTGCCGGTCTCGATGAGGCGGCCCGCGTACATCGTGCCGACGCGGTCGGCGAGTTCGGCGGCCAGGCCGAGGTCGTGGGTGATGAAGACCATGGAGAAGCGCAGTTCCTCGCGCAGCTCGGACAGGCGCTCGACGATGGCCCGCTGGGTGAGCAGGTCCAGGGCCGTGGTGGGCTCGTCCAGGATGAGCAGCTGCGGTTCCAGGGCCAGGGCCAGGGCGATGAGGACGCGCTGGCGCATGCCGCCGGACAGCTCGTGCGGGAAGGCGTCGAGGACCCGGGCCGGGTCCAGCCGGACCATCTCCAGCAGGGCGGCCGACTGCTCGCGGATCTCACCGCGGCGGCGGGGGCGGCCGGTCTCGTGGGCGCGGAAGGTGTCGAGGAAGTGGTCCTCGATCCGCAGCACCGGGTTGAAGGCGTTCATCGCGCCCTGGAAGACCATGGCGGCCTCGCTCCAGCGGAACCGGCGCAGCTCCTCCTTGGCCAGGGAGCGGACGTCGACGGTGCGCCCGTCCTTGCGGTGGAAGAGGATCTCCCCGGCCGAGACGACGCCGGTGCGCGGCAGCAGCCGCAACAGGCCCAGGCCCAGGGTGGTCTTGCCGCAGCCGGACTCGCCCACCAGGGCCATGGACTGGCCGGGGTAGAGGTCGAAGGAGACGTCGTGGACGGCGGTCACCTGGGTGCGGCGCCCGGTGCGGTAGCCGACGTCGACGCCGCGGACGGAGAGCAGGGGCCCCTCGGCCGGGGACGGTGCTGTACGGGGAACGGTCACGCGGCTCACCTGTCCCGGAGTCGTGGGTTGAGGGCCTGCTCCAGGGAGCGGGTCATGGTGACCAGGCCGATCTGGAAGAGCATGATCATCACCATCGGGGCGACCAGGAAGGGTGCGGCGGTGGGGACGAGGAAGGCGTTGTTGTCCCAGGCCTGCTGGATCATCAGCCCCCAGTTGGCGGCGGTGCTGGGCAGCAGGCCCAGCAGGTACATGCCGACGACCGCGTAGATGGCGTTGGTGATGGCGATGATGAAGTTGATGAAGATGTAGCCGGCCATGTTGGGCAGCACCTCGGAGAAGAGGATGCGCGCGGTGCCCAGGTCCTGGAGCCGGGCGGCCTCGACGAACTCGCGTTCGCGCAGGGTGAGCACCTGGGCCCGGATGGACCGCATGAGGTAGGGCCAGGTGACCAGGCCGATGATGAACGCGACGACCATGGGCGACGCGGTGCGGTAGAAGGACGCCACGACCAGCATCAGGACGATGAACGGGATGGTCATCGTGATGTCGGTGAGCTGGAGCAGGAAGTGGTCGATGCGGCCGCGCACGTATCCGGCGATCCCGCCCAGGGCGACGGCGATGGCGACGGTGATCACGGCGGCGACGATGCCCACCCAGATGGGTTCGCGGCCGCCCAGGACCAGCTGGACGAAGGTGTCCTTGCCCTCGTGGTTGGTGCCGAGCCAGTGCTCGGAGGTGGCCGGGCCCCAGATCTTGGTGACGTCGGTGGGGTTGTGGGTGTCGATGAAGAAGGGGCCGACGAAGGCGAAGAGCAGGACGCCGACGACGATGCACAGACCGATGAATCCGCTGGTGCTGCGGGTGATGCCGTGCCAGATGGCGCCCCAGACCCCGGCTCCGCCGGGGGCGACGGTGCTGACTGCCATGGTCTCCTACTTCCGGATGCGCGGGTCGAGCCTGCTGTAGAGCAGGTCGGCGATGAGGTTGGCGGCCACCACGCAGGTGGTGAGGACGACCAGGAGGCCCTGTAGGAGCGGGTAGTCGCGGTAGTTGACCGCGTCCAGCAGCAGGCCGCCGACGCCCTTGTAGACCAGGACCTGTTCGACGAAGATCGCGCCGCCGACGAGGGTGCCGAAGCAGATGGCGATCTGGGCTACCAGCGGCAGGATGGCGTTGCGCCCGACGTAGGAGGTGGCGATGCGGCGGTCGCGCAGGCCCCGGGCCCGGGCGACGGTCACGTAGTCCTCGCTCAGGACCTCGGTGGTGGAGGCCTTCATGATGAGCATCCAGGTGCCGATGATGGCGAGCACGTAGGTGAAGATCGGCAGTCCGGCGTGGTAGAGGGCGTCGCCGATGAACTCCACGTTGAACCCGGGCTGGACGCCGGGGCTGAGGGTGCCGCGCAGCGCGATGGGGTTGAACCAGCTCAGGTACATGCCGCCGCCGACGACGAGCAGCATCGCGATGAGGTAGTTGGGGATGGCGCCCAGCACGGAGGCGACGACGCTCAGGACGTGGTCCAGGAGGCGGTTGCGGCGGTAGGCCATCACCATGCCCAGGGCCAGGCCCAGGACGATGGAGATGACGGTGCCGACGCCGATGCTGAACAGGGTCCAGGGCAGGTAGGCGGCGATGGACTCGGAGACGGAGAACCCGGGCCGGTTGATGGTCATGCCCATGTCGAAGGTGACCAGGCCGACGATGAAGTCCCACCACTGCGCCCACAGGGGGGCGTCGGGGTCGTAGGCCAGGGAGTTGGCGGCGATGATGCGCGCCTCCTCCAGGCTCATCCCGCCCTGGGTGAGGCGGCCGGCCATGACGTCGATGGGGTCGCCGGGCATGGCGCGGCCGAGGAAGAAGGTCACGTTGGCGACGACGAAGACGACGACGACCGCCTTGCGGACCTTGACCAGGGCGTAGTGGTTCCAGATCCGGAGGGGCACGGGGAGGGGGGCGCCGTCGCGGGGCGGTGCGGGGGTCCCGGCTTCCGGCGGCGGTGGCGATGCCGCTATTTCGGTGGCCACGAGTCTCCTTCGAGCGGGAGGTGGGGCTGTCGGAGGGGAGCGGGGGCTCGGTGGGGGGAGGGGCGGGGAGGACGGGGGCGGGGTCGGCGGGGGTGTGCGCTGTGCGTCCGATTTGTTCTATTAGGAAACTTTCCTAATAGAACGACAAGGTAACGCGTGGAGTGTGGCGGACACCACCCCCGTGACCAAACGGCGTCCTACGCGCGACGTGATCGGCATAGCAAACGTCATGAAAAGTACAGACGGGGATGAATCTCCGTTCATCACCTGACCGGATCAGGCCACTCCCCGCCATATATGACTTTCGTGGGTGTTCCGCTCGAACGGGATATACGTACGGTTACCGGGCCGATGCACGACCGACCCCCCGGTGCCGCTCCCCCGCGGCCCGGGACGGAACAGCAAAGGAACCCCCGTGCGCAGAGCACACCGACCGATCGTCGCGGGCGCCCTGGTGTCCGCACTGACCCTGTCGCTCGCCGCGGCCGCGGCCCCCGCCGCCGCCGAGCCCGCCGACCCCCTCGCCGCGTTCCACGGGCAGGAGGTCGAATGGGCCCCCTGCGAGGAACGGCTCCTGGAGGGACTGGAGTGCGCCTGGATCGAGGTGCCCCTGGACTACGCCGACCCCGGCGGTGAGCGGGCCTCCATCGCGATCAGCCGCCACCGCGCCACCGACCCCGACCGGCGGCGCGGCATCCTCCTGACCAACCCGGGCGGCCCCGGGGGCTCGGGCCGCTACATGCCCATCGAGCCCCGCCCCGACCTCGGGTTCGACTACGGGCTGGGCGACCAGCGCGTCGCCGAGGTCTACGACGTCATCGGGATGGACCCGCGCGGCAGCGGCGCCTCCACCCCCTACCTCGACTGCGGCGCGGACATGCCCCTGCCGCCCCCGCGCCCCGCCGACGACGAGTTCTCGACCGTCACCCGGACGGCCATCGCCGTCCAGCGGTCCTGCGAGAGCAACCACGGCGACCTCATCCCGTTCATGACCACGGCCGACACGGCACGGGACATGGACGTGATCCGCGCCGCCCTGGGCGAGGAGCGGACCTCCTACTACGGGGTGTCCTACGGCACCTACCTGGGAGCGGTCTACGGGAGCCTGTTCCCCGAGCGGCTGGACCGCAGCGTCCTGGACTCCTCCGTGCTGCCCGACGGCATGTGGCGGGAGCTCTTCCAGACCCAGAAGGACGGCTACAGGGCCAACGTGGACCGGTACACCGCGTGGGTCGCCGAGCGCCACGACGTGTACGGGTTCGGGTCGACCCCCGAGGAGGTGCTGGCCACCTTCGACGCGACCGGCGCCCGGCTGGAGGACGCGCCCCGGGACGACGTCCCCGGCCTGCCGGAGGACAAGCTCTTCACCGCCGGCGACTTCGACTTCTACGTCGGCATGGCGGCCCGGAACCAGAGCGTCTGGGACCTGGTCTCGATCGACCTCTGGTACTTCGTGAACGACGTGCCCTTCCCCGCGGTCGAGCTCCCCGAGCCCCCCGACCTCGAAGTGGAGATCTCCAACGACTCCCTGCTCCTGGCGGTGAGCTGCGAGGTCGAGTGGCCCTCGCGCCTGTCGGGCTACTACGCGGACATGCGCCGGGCGCGCGAGTACAGCCCGTACGGGGTCGGGGCGTTCTGGGACGCCCCGCAGCCCTGCACGTTCGCCTCGCAGGACCCGGTCGCGCCGCTGGTGGAGCTGGAGCGCGACGGCTACGCGCCGGGGCTGGTGATCGCCGCCGAGTTCGACGCCAACACCGTCTACGAGGGCGGGCCGCTCATGGCCGACCGGCTCGGCAACGCGCTCGTCACCGTCACCGACGAGGGCGGGCACGGCTTCTACGGGATCCCCGGCCACGACTGCGTGACGGCGGCCGTGGACGCCTACCTGGTGGACGGCGCCGACCCGCGGGACGCGACCTGCGCCGGGCTGCCCCGGCCGGAGGATGTCCCGCGGGACGCCCTGTCGGCCGAGACGGCGCGGGAGGAGGCCGGCGAGGTCCTCGCCGAGGTCATGTCCGAGCGGGAGGACCCGTTGCCGGTCCACCGGCCCGGGCACGGCTGACCCCCCGCACGGGAACGGCCCGCACCGCCGGTGGGCGGTGCGGGCCGTACACCCGGGGGAGGCGGACCCGTCTTACAGGTTGCTGCCTTCCAGGGTTCCGGTCGTGTCGCTCAGCGGGTCGTACACCAGGCACAGGACCTCGCGGTCGCCGTACTCCCACCCGTCCGCGGTCGGGTAGAGCGAGGTGAGGTAGAGGGAGGACTCGTAGTAGTCGGTGCCGATGAAGGGCTCGAAGGCCGCCTCGCACAGCACGTCGGCCGAGTCGGAGACCGACTCCTCACCGGGGTAGTCGCCGGAATCGGCGATGTTCTCGACGTGGTAGACCTCGTAGACGTGCGGCTCCGCGCAGTCGATCTTGGGCACCGACGAGATCGAGTCGCCGCCCGAGCCGAACTCGGTCAGGCAGTCACCGAGGTAGATGTCGAAGACATCGGTGTCCTCGGGGTCCAGGGGGACCTCCTCCTCGGGGGTCTCCTCCTCGGGAGTCTCGACGGGGGTCTCCACCGCCTCCGGGGAGGGGGCCACCTCCGCGCCCGGACGCAGCGCCGGAGGCAGCAGCATCTCGGGGCTGCACGCCGTCAGCGACAGGGCCGCGCCGACGACCACGGGGCCGAGCACGAGGCGGCCGTACGGCGAACGGCGCATTTGCGACAACATGGCGACTCCAACAGGGGTTCAAGTACCTGTCGCCGACGGACCCGGCGACACTTATCCAGATGCGCGGGGCATGTCCATGGTTCCCGGTCCGGATGGAAAAATACCGGTCCGGCCGGTATCGGCCGGACCGGTCAGGGCCCTAGCGGGCGGCGCCGGCGAGGGTGCCGGTGACCATCTCGTCCGAGTAGACGTAGCAGGCGATCTCGCGGTCGCCGGCGGCCCAGCCCTCCGCGATCGGCGTGAAGTAGGAGACGTAGAGGCTCGACTCCTCCGGGGCGATCCCGACGAACTCCTCGAACTTCGGCCCGCAGATCTCGTCCGCGCTGGCGGAGACGGCCTCCGCGCCCGGGAAGTCGCCGTCGGGCAGGTCCTCGGTGTGGTAGAGCTCCGAGTCGTGCTCCTCGGAGCAGTCGACGGTCGGGACGCTCGACACCTCTTCGCCGTCGAAGGAACCGCCCATCGCGGACTCGGTGAAGCAGTCGCCGACCGCGAGCGCGAAGACGTCGTCCTCGGCCGGGGCGCCGGCGGCGCCGAGCACGCCGTTGAGGATGGAGCCGCAGCCCGTGAGGGACACGACGGCGGCAGCGGCCGCCGCGGACAGGGCGAGGGCGCGGAAGGGGGACAGGGACATGGGGATACTCCGGAGGCGGTGTCAGGGGAAGGGCCGGTCCGAACGGGCGGCGAGACAACATCTCACCAGGTGGGGACCGGTGTCAATCCATTTGTGAGGTAGGGCCGGGAAGGTGGGGGTCCGGTAGCGGGTGTCCGGTCCACCGGACTTCCGGGCCTGTGGGGATGCGGTACAGCAGAGCACGGGGGAACGACATTTCCCGTGCTCCCCCGGGTCGGGGTCGCGGGGCCCCGGGGACGCGCAAGGCCCCCGGTCCGTGACCGGGGGCCTTGCCGCAGTGTGCGTCATCAGGGACTCGAACCCCGAACCCGCTGATTAAGAGTCAGCTGCTCTGCCAATTGAGCTAATGACGCCGGTCGTCCGCGCCGCGCGCGTGTCGACCTGGTCGATCCTACCCGACCCGCAAGGGGTTCCCGCGCCGTCCGGCCCGTGATCCGGGCCACCGCGGCGCGGCCGTGAGGACCGCGACGTGATCGACCCCGGTGGAAGGTCGGACCTTCTGCCGGGGCCGTTCGCCGTGCGTCATCAGGGACTCGAACCCCGAACCCGCTGATTAAGAGTCAGCTGCTCTGCCAATTGAGCTAATGACGCCAGTCTTGCCTGGGGACCCGGCCCTGTGGGCCTCGCTCCCCGGCGACGTCGTTAACTCTAGCAGGACTCACGGAGTGGTCGCGAACCGTTTGTCCGATAGCGGGCGCGGGTCAGGAGAAGGCCAGGACCAGCGCGACGATGACCGCGATGGCCGCGATCACACCGACGCCCGCGAGGACGATCGGCAGGACGGGGCGACGTTCGGGCGCCTCCGGTTCGGGGTTGTCGTCGACGAACCGCTGGAAGTGCTGTGTGGCTCCAGCGGGGTCCTGACTCGGATCGTTGTTCTGTGTCATGGGGTCGACACTAGCGACTCATGTGACCCGTGAGCACCGTTGCAAACGAATTCGGCCGATTTCACAAGCCCTGCGACCGTTCACTTCGGTGAAAGGCGAACGTAAGAGGCCACCGCCAGACTCGTCCCGGCGGGCCGGAACGACCGGTACTTCCCCGCGGCCGAGGCGGCCCTCCCGGGCCCGGCGCGCGAGTGCGCGGTGTCACCGCGCACGGGCCGTGTGCCGGGTCCGCCCGCGCCCCGCCCCCGCGTCGGTGCCCCTCCCGCTCCCCTGTCGCCCCCTCCCGCCCCGCCCGGCGGCCGCGCCGAGCGCCGCCGCCAGCGCCTTCTCCCACTTCAGAGCGGGGAACCCGAGGTCCGGGGGCTTTGGTACTTGCCGCGGAGCCGGGCGCTTGGAATCCTGGATTCTCCCGCTTTTTCCCTTCCGCGCGTTGACTCTGCACCAAGACCGAAAGAAACTTTCCTCCATGGCGCACATTCCGAAGCCCACGGAAGGCCGGGTGGAATCGGGGATTCCACAGGTCCCCACCACCGTGCTCCGCATCCGTTCGCTGCTGCCCTCGCTGGCACCGGCCGAACGCCGGGTCGCCCAGCGCATCATCGACGACCCGGAGCGGGCGGCGGCCTCCTCCATCACACAACTGGCGAAGGACTGCGCGACCTCCGAAGCCACCGTCATCCGCTTCTGCCGGACCATCGACTTCAGCGGGTACCGCGAGCTGCGGCTGGCCCTGGCCACCGAGGCCGGGCAGGCCCGCGGGGCCCGCACCACCGGGGCGCCCGAACCCGACGGCGACATCAACCCCGACGACACCCTGGTGACGGTGGTCCAGAAGATCGCCTACACCGACGCCCGCGCGGTCGAGGAGACCGGCGCGGCCCTGGACGTCGACGTGCTGCGCACCGTCATCGACACGATGGCGGCGGCCCGGCGGATCGACGTGTACGGGGTGGGTGCCAGCGCGTTCGTCGGCGCCGACCTCCAGCAGAAGCTGCACCGGATCGGGCTCACCTCGTTCGCCTGGTCGGACGCGCACGTGATGCTCACCAGCGCGGCCCTGCTGGACGAGCGCGACGTGGCCATCGGCATCTCGCACAGCGGCGCCACCATCGACACCGTGCAGGCGCTGACCGAGGCCGGGCGCCGGGGCGCGCGCACCGTGGCCATCACCAACTTCCCGCGCTCGGCCATCGGGTTCGCCGACCACGTGCTGACCACCGCGGCCCGGGAGACCACCTTCCGGTCCGGGGCGACCGCCAGCCGGCTGGCCCAGCTGACCGTGGTGGACTGCCTGTTCGTGGGGCTGGCCCAGAGCCGGTACGCCGACAGCCGGGCGGCCCTGGAGACCACCGCCGAGGCGGTGCGCGGGCTGCGCATCAACGACGACCGCAAACGTCGCCGGGGACGTCCCGACGACAAGACCAACGAGGACTGACGGCGAGGCGCCGGCGGGGTTCTGGAGGCCTGGAGTGGATATCCGAGGAACGAGGATCTCCACGTAGGGCCGAAGGTTCCCGCCCTCAAAGGCGCCGAGCACGGCCCCCGGCGCAAGGCCGGGGACCGGACGGGAAAGGAACGGCAGCGGGTGCGGACCGAACAGGAGAGCGCTGTGGAGCACTACGGCGGGGATCGGACCCCGGTCGGCCCGTCGGACTCCGGGGCACCCCCGGGGGAGACGGTGATCGTGCGCGCCCCGACCGAGGCCCGCAACCCCCACACGCTGGACATCGACCGGCTGTCGGTCCTGGAGGTCCTGCGCCGGATCAACGCCGAGGACGCCACCGTGCCAGCCACGGTGGAGACGGCCCTGCCGGAGCTGGCGCGGGCCGTGGAGCTGGGGGTGGCCGCCCTGGAGAGCGGGGCGGCCATCCACTACTTCGGCGCGGGCACCTCCGGGCGCATCGCCGCCCAGGACGCCGCCGAGCTGCCGCCCACCTACGGGGTGCCCCCCGAGTGGGTGGTGGCCCACCACGCGGGCGGCGGGGCGGCCCTGGTCCGCGCCGTGGAGGGCATCGAGGACGACTGGGAGTCCGGGCGCTCGGACGCCTCGGGGCTGGCCCCCGGGTCGCTGGCGGTCGGGCTGGCGGCCAGCGGCCGCACCCCGTACGTGGGCGGCGCGCTGGAGGCGGCCCGGGAGCGGTCCGCCGCGACCGTGCTCATCAGCGCCAACCCCCGGGCGCCGCTGGCGGAGCGGGTGGACGTGCACGTGGGCATGGACACCGGTGCCGAGGTGATCGCCGGGTCGACGCGGATGAAGGCGGGGACGGCGCAGAAGCTGGCGCTGAACGCGTTCTCGACCGCGGTGATGGTCCGGATGGGTTACACCTACTCCAACCTCATGGTGGGCGTGGACGCCACCAACGGGAAGCTGCGCGGCCGGGTGGTGACGATCCTGGCCCAGGCGACCGACGCCGACGAGGAGGCCTGCGCGCGGGCGCTGACCGCCGCCGGGGGCGACACCCGCACGGCCCTGGTGTCGCTGCTGGCCGGGGTGCCGGTCGACCGGGCGCGGACGGCGCTGGCCGGGGCCCGCGGCCGGGTCCGCGACGCCCTGGCCGCGCTGGACTGAGCGCGCCGGCCTGACCGGGCTGTACCGAGTGCTCCCCTACTCCCCGCCTTCCCGGGCGGCGGCGAGGGCGTCGTCGACGGCGGTCTCGTAGTCGCCCAGGAAGGTGGGGTCGGGCCGGAGGATCGCGGTGCCCAGCGCGGACACCGCCGCGGGGATCTCCCGCACCCAGCCGTAGCGGGTGGCCCAGACCCGCTCCCCCGAGGCGTCGTCGGCGACGCCGACCGCGTCGATGCCCGCGGCCCGGCACAGGCCCACCGCGCGGGGCAGGTGGAAGTCCTGGGTGACCACGGTCGCCTCGGTCACCCCGAACACCTCGCGGGCGCGCACGCACGACTCCCACGTGGAGAACCCGGCGTAGTCGCCCGCGATCCGCTCGGCCGGGACACCGGCGGCCACGAGGTGTTCGCGCATGGTGTCGGTCTCGTTGTAGTGCTCCACGCTGTTGTCGCCGCTCACCAGCACGACCTCGACCCTGCCCGCGGTGTACAGCTCGGCGGCCAGTTCCAGCCGCCGGGCCAGCACCCGGGTGGGCTGCCCGTCGGGGCGCACCCCGGCGCCCAGGACCAGGGCCACCGGGCGTTCGGGCACGTCGGCGACGGCGGTGTGGCGGTACCCGGAGGTCCCGGCGACCACCCACACGAACGGGGCGAACGCCGCCACCAGGGCGAGGACGAGCAGCGGGAGCAGCAGGCGGCGCCGGCGGCGGCGCGGCCGCTCCGCGGCGGTCGCGGGGGTGCTCTCGGCGGAGGGCTCGGCGGGTGCTTCTTCGGAGGTCGTCACACCCGGGGAGACGACCGGGGACGGCCCGGGGTTCCGCCCTTCGCGGACCGGTCGTTATCGGTGTGCGCGCGGTGGCGGCCGTCACTAGGGTCGGGGGCATGTCACACCCCGAGAACCACGAACTCCCGGCCCGGCTGCGGGCCCTGGCCGACCTCATGCCCGGCGCCATGCGCGACGGCGCGGGCATGCACGAGTACGACGGCCGCATCGCCGACCTCTCCCCCGCGGGCGTGGAGGCCGCCCTGGGGACGCTGGGCGGCGCGGCGCTGGACGATCCCCACGACGAGGCGCACCTGGCCGCGTTCGAGGCCGACGCCCGGTACGCGCTGGGCGAGGCGCTGCTGCACCGGTCCAACCCCCTGTACCACCTGGAAGAGCTCGACGTCTCCGGCTACGACCGGGACTACGCCCCCGAGGCCGACCGCCGCAAGGCCCGCGACGCCCACCTGGCGCAGTGGCCGGCGGGGGTGGACAACGCGGTCGCCGCCCTGGACCGGGTGCCCGCGCCGGTGGCGCGCTCCCTCGTCGGCGCCGTCCGCGGACTGGCCGAGGGGCTGCCCGGGGACGTTCCCGCGGACCTGCGCGAGACCGCGCTGGCCGCGCACGCCCGCCTGGTCGCCCACGTGGAGCGGGCCGCCCTGGAGGGTCCCGAGAACGCCTCGCTGGGCGCCGAGGGGCTGGCCCGGCTCATGGGCACCGGGGAGGCGCTGGAGGTCGACCCGGCGGAGCTGGCCGGGCGGGCGCGGGCCGAGCGCGACCGGCTGCGGGCGCGGCTGGCCGAGGCGGTCGGCCGGATCTCCCCCGGCGCGGACACGATGGCGGCGGTGCGGGAGCTGACCGCGCAGGGCCCGAACGGCGAGGAGGTGCTCGACGCCGCCCGCCGCTGGACGGCGCTGGCGCTGGAGTTCACCGCCGCGCACGGCCTGGCGCCCTACGACGACGGCGAGTGCCGGGTGGACCTGTCCCCGCCCGCCCACCGCTGGGCGACCGCGATGATGTCCTGGTCCGGGCCGTGGGAGGCGGACACCCCGTCGTTCTACTACATCACCCCGCCCGACTCCGCCTGGGACGCGGCGGAGACCGCCGAGTGGCTGGAGATGTTCAGCGACACCACGCTGCCCGCGGTGAGCGTGCACGAGGTGGCCCCGGGCCACTTCTCGCACGGGCGGGCGCTGCGGCGGGCCCCCGGGCCGGTGCGGCGGGCGCTGCACTCGATGGCGTTCGCCGAGGGCTGGGCGCACTACGTCGAGGAGATGATGCTGGAGGAGGGGTTCGGGGCCTACGCCGCCGAGCGCTCCGGCGTCGGGGGGTGGACCGCCGACCACTACGAGGTGGGGGTGTGGGTGGAGGCCCTCATCCGGGTGACCCGGCTGTCGGTGGCCATCGGCATGCACACCGGGACGATGACGGTGGAGGAGGCGGCGGCGCTGTTCTCCGAGGACACCCCGCTCGCGGGCCCGGCGGCGCTGTCGGAGGCGCGGCGGGCCACGTTCGACCCCACGTACGGCCGGTACACGTGGGGCAAGCTGGAGATCCTGGAGCTGCGGGAGCGGGCCCGCGAGCGGTGGGGGGCGGAGTTCTCCCTGGGCCGGTTCCACAAGGCCCTGCTGGACCTGGGCTCGCCGCCGCTGGGGCTGATCGGCACCGCCCTCGAACGCGGCTGAGCGAACGGGGCCATGCCCTTTCAGGGCCTCCGCTCCTCCCACCCGCCAAGAATCAGAAGGTCCTCAACGGACGGCCTGCGGCCGACGGTTCTTCTCCTCGAAGACGTTCGCTCCGGGCCTCCAGAACCCCGCCGGCGCCCTCACCCCCGGGGGCGGTGGCAGCCGCCCCCGGGGACCGGACACGGCTCCGGTCCGGAAGGGGTCTCACGGCTCCCGCCCACCGGGAGCCGTGAGACGGCCGGGGCGTCCTCGCTCCGGCCATGCCGGGTTCGACGGGGGCGGCCGCGCCGCGGTTCCCGTGGAATCCGGCGCGGGTCAGCGGCCGCCGCCGAACAAGCGCCCGAACAGCCCGCCCGGCGGCTCGGGGCTGGCGGCGGGGGCCTGCGGCTCCACCACCTCGGGCTCCAGCTCCACGCCCACCGAGGTGCGGAACCCCTCGGGGTCCTCCGGCAGCCCCCAGGCCGCCAGGGTCTCCCGGAACTCCGTGTCCTCCCAGGCCTGGGCGGGCAGCTCCGCGATCGCCCACAGCACCTTGAGGGTCTCCTCGTCGTACTCGGCGTTGAGGTGGTCCTCGGCGGTGAACCCCTGGCTGCGCGGGCCCAGGACCAGCTCCAGCCCGGCCGCGGTGACCAGGGCGCGCGAGTCCTCCTCGCCCTTGATCAGCCCGGGCAGGATGTCCAGGCGCAGGCGTCGGGCCCGGCCGCCCGCCCGGCCCAGCGCCAGGAAGCCCAGGACCTGCGGCGAGCGCTCGCCGCAGTGCGGCCACGACTCGTTGAACAGGCCCTCGTAGCCGCTGGAGGTGCCGCCGCCGCGGCCGATCCGGCGCAGCGCCTCGCGCGGGGTGTTGCGGCCGTGGATCATCACCAGCGCCACCGACGCGGCGAAGGAGTTGTACAGGTTGCCGCCGGCCATCTGGTGGGTGAGGGCGACGGTGAGGTCGATGTCGTCCGGCCCGGCCAGCGCGCCCAGCGCGAACAGCTCCGCGGGCAGCGGCTCGGAGCCGCCGACCAGGGCCTGGTCCATCATGTCGCGCAGGCTGGAGGGCGCCTGGCGGGTGGGGCGCAGATCCTTGGCGAGGAGCATCTGGGAGGCCCCGGTGATGCCCGCGACGATCCGGTCGGCGTCGGGATTGAAGAAGGCCAGCAGGTAGGAGACCCACTCCCCGGCCCGGTCCATGCCGCCGCGGTTGGCCGCGCCCTTGAGGAGTTCCAGCAGGTCGGGGACGCGGGCGCGGATCGCCTCGTAGGTGTCCAGCTCGGCCTGGAGCAGGGCGGGGCCGTCGGGCAGCTCCAGGACGGCGAGCCGGTTGCTCATCCGGCGGCGCTGCTGCTCGTCGGGGGCCTCCTCCACCCAGGTCCGGTACTGCCCGATGACCTTCTCGACGTCGGTGGAGGTGATCCAGGCCACCTCGTCGCGCCACTGCGCGAGGTCGCGGGGCTCGGGGAACTGATCCTCGGCGTGCGCGGAGACCAGTTCCAGCAGCAGGCTCAGCGGCCGCCAGCGGTCGGTGGCGGGGGTCTGCTCGGAGCAGGCGGCGTCGACGAGGAAGTCCACCGCCCTGGGGGCCGCCGGGTGGCCGGGGGCGGGGAACTCGATGATGTCGTGCAGTGCGGACAGGGCGGTGTCGCTGCGGGTGGCCTCGGCGAGCAGGGCGGGGATGCGCTCGCCGCCCTCGGGGGCCAGGGCCGTCCAGTCCACACTCGCGGGGTCGGCGTGCGCGTCGTTCGGGGTCGCGTTCATGCCCCCAGTATCGCCGGGTTCAGGGGCCGGTCCGGGCGGGGGCGGGGCGCAGGACGGCGTCGCGCAGGGCCTTGACCGCGGCTCCGGCCTCGCGGGCGTAGCCGATGACGGTGGAGCGGCGGCGGGCGCCCATGCTGGGGTCGCCCACGCCCACGGCGTCGATCCCGGCGGCCCGGGCCAGGGCGATGGTGCGGGGCAGGTGGAAGGACTGGGTGACCATGGTGGCGGCGCGGACCCCGAACAGGTCGCGGACCCGCACGCAGGTGTCCCAGGTGCGGTAGCCGTGGGGGTCGGCGTCGATCCGGTCGGCCGGAACCCCGTGGGCGACGAGGTAGGCGGTCATGGTGTCGGTCTCGCGGCGCGACACCTCGCGGTTGTCGCCGGAGACGATGACGCGTTCGACCCGGTCGTCGAGGTACAGGCGCACGGCCAGGTCCAGGCGGCGGGCCAGCAGCGGCGAGGGGCCCTCGGCCCAGGCGGCCGCGCCCAGGACGACGGCGACGGGCCGGTGGGGGACGGTCTCCGTCCTGCGCAGGCGCCCGGCGGAGGCGGCCGCCAGCCAGATGTAGGGGCTCAGCGCGGCCGCGCACACCCCGGCCGCCACGATCCACACCGTCACCGCTCGTCCCCCGTCCGCTCCGGCGCCCCG
>NZ_JBJJBV010000349.1:0-6050 GCF_045446735.1 Nocardiopsis protaetiae | reverse complement strand
CGCCGGGGTGGAGGCCGCGGTCTGGGGGGAGACCCTCACCGGGTTCGACGACCTGGCGTTCCTGCTGCTGCCCCGCCTCGCGGGCGTCGCCGAGAAGGCCTGGAGCGCCCCCACCACCTGGGAGTCCCACACCCGCCGCCTGTCCGGCCACGAACACCACTGGTCCGCCCTGGGCTTCACCGCCCACTACCGCCCCGCCTGACCCGGGGTCCGGGGACCGTCGGGGCACGGACGGCATCGGCTTGTGGCGCCCGACCACCTGATCGGGGTTCCGGTCGCTCTCGCGGGTCCCCGCCCGCCGTCCGCGATGGCCCAGGCCGACGCCCCACCGTCCGCGGAGGGCACGGGCAGCCCCGGGTTCCGCCCCTCGGCCCGCCTGAACCGGCCCCCGGGTCGACGTCCCGGCGTCTGCGGCCGGACGACGGGGCGCCCGGGAGCCGGGACGGCGGTGGAGGAGGACCACCGCCGCCCCGGCTGCACCACCTTCGGCGTGTGCTCCTCCCACCTGTGGCGATCCTTGGCGGCGGGTATCGGCCCGGCTCCACCTCGACTCCGCCGCCTTCGGTGCGTGCTCCGCCCACCTGCGGCGGCCCCGGAGGTGGGTACCGCCCTCGGGCCCACCGGTGGTGGGCCACCACCGGGTGTGCGCCGCTTTCGGACCGTGCCCGGCCTGCCTGCGGTGGCCCTCGACGGCGGGCCCCCGGGCTGCCCGCCGGCGGCGGGCTCTGGTCCCCGGGCCATCGGCCCCGGGCGGGGCTAGCGCCAGGTGCCCGCGGTCTTGCGGACGTAGTCGGCGAACGGGGTGGCGGGGCGGCCCAGGGCGCGTTCCACCCCGTCGGCGGGGTGGACGTTGCGGCCGTCCAGGATCTCCGCGAGCAGGGCGACCAGGCCGTGGCCGAGCTCGGCCGACTCCCCGGCGCCGACCACCAGGTCGACGAACTCCTCGGCGGACACCACCTGGTAGGTCACCTCGCGGCCCGCCACCTCGCTCACCGCGGCGGTGGCCTCGGCGAAGGTGAGCGCCTTGGGGCCGGTCAGCTCGTACAGGGCACCGGCGTGCCCGTCCTCGGTGAGCGTCCGCACCGCCACCTCGGCGACGTCGTCCAGGTCCACGAACGGCTCGGGGACGTCCGGCATCGGCAGCGCGACGGTGCCCGCCAGGACCGGGCCGAGCAGGAAGCTCTCGGAGAAGTCCTGGGCGAACATGGCGCACCGCAGCACCGCGAGCCCGGGGAAGACCTCCCGGACCAGCTGCTCGGCGAGCTGGGCGCGCTCCTCCCCCCGGCCCGACAGCAGTGCCATCCGGCGCACCCCGGCCCGCGCCGCGCGTTCGGCGAACGCGGCCACGGTCTCGGCGGCGCCGGGGAAGGCCAGGTCGGGGTGGTAGCAGAGGTAGACGCCGGTGACCCCGTCCAGGACGGCGTCCCAGGTGGAGCGGTCGTGCCAGTCGAAGCGCGGGTCCCCGGAGCGGGAGCCGACCCGGGTCCGGACCCCGGCCTCGGCGAGGCGGGCGGTGATGCGGCGGCCGGTCATCCCGGTGCCGCCGGTGAGGAGGATGTGCTCGGTGTGCGCGTTCTCGTTCATGGCTTCAGTTCATCAGCGCCACCTCGGACTGGACATGGTCGAAAACCCGATATGCATAAGAGAACATCCGACGTAGGCTCGAAGCATGGACCCGCTCTCCCACATCCTCGACGGGCCCCGCGCCCGGGGCGCCTTCACCCTGCGCACGGTGATGCGGCCCCCGTGGTGCATCGACGCCCGTGACGGCTCCGCCCTGACCGTGGTCGTGGTCATCTCCGGCCGCATCTGGGTGGGTTCTCCCCACGGCGAGGTCGAGGCGGGTCCCGGCGACGTCGTCCTGGCGCGCGGACCGGAGCCCTACATGATCGCCGACCGGCGGGGGCGCACGCCCACCGTCACCGTTCTGCCCGGGCAGCGCTGTGTGTCGGCCGACGGCGAGGAACTCCACCTCACCCTGCGCCACGGCGTCGGGACCTGGGGCAACGACCCCGACGGGCCCGACAGCATGATCGTCGGCGCCTACGAGGACGACAGCGAGGTCGGCCGCCTGGCGCTGTCCGCGCTGCCCCGCCTGGCGGTGCTGCCGGGCGAGCGGGTCGACCCGGCCCTGATCGCCCTGCTGACCAGGGAGATCACCAGCGCCCGCGTCGCCCAGGCCGGCCTCAACGACCGCCTGTTGGACTGCCTGCTGGTGATGGCGGTCCGCGCCTGGATCGAGGACGTGCCCAACCACACCCCCAACTGGCTCAACGCCCGCCGCGACCCGGTGGTGGCCCGCGCCCTGGACCTCGTCCACGAGCGCCCGGCCGACCCGTGGACCCTCGCGGGCCTGGCCCGCGCCTGCGCCGTCTCCCGCTCCACCCTGGCCGACCGCTTCCAGCGCGCCGTGGGCACCCCGCCCATGACCTACCTGCGCACCTGGCGCCTCACCCTCGCCGGCGACCTCCTCACCGCCCACCCCGACCTCGGCCTGGAGGCCGTCGCCGCCCGCGTCGGCTACGGCAGCGCCTTCGCCTTCAGCACGGCTTTCAAGCACCACACCGGCCGCAGCCCCTCCCACTACCGCACCCCCGTTCCCGCCACCTGACCCGCCCCCGGCCCGCCGACCGCCGTCTGTCCGGTGTCCGCCCGTCGCCCGCCCTATCCCGATCCGTCCCGCTCGGGTCGCGGGCACGCCGTCCCCGACAGCCCGCCGGTCGCCACCTATCCGGCGTTCGCCCGTCGCCCGCCCCACCCGGGCTGCGGGCACGCAGCCCTCGCCTGTCCGCTGGTCGCCGCCTATTCGGCGGTCCGTCCGCCGCCGCTTTCACCGCTCGCGGCCGTATCGGCCTGTCCCGCTCGGGCCGCGGACATGCCGTCCCCGACAGCCCGCCAGCCGCCGCCTGTCCGTCCGCCGCCGTTCTCACCGCTCGCGGCCGTATCGGCCCGTCCCACCCGGGCCGCGGACATGCCACCCCCGACAGCCCGCCCGCCGCCGTTCTCACCGTCCCCGGCCGCATCCCGACCCGCCCCACCCGGGTCGCGGGCACACCGCCCCCGGGCGTCGGCATGCGGGTGTCCGTACGGATGGTGTGCGTCATGAGGCCTCCCACATCCAGGAAAGCCCAAGGGCGCGCCCGGCGCCAGCGCCGGCCGCGCCCCTGTGGACAACTAGGCGTACCGGCTCTCCGGCCGCGGCAGCCCGTAGTGCTCCCGCAGCGTCCGCCCCGCGTACTCGGTGCGGAACAGCCCGCGCTCCTGGAGGATCGGCACCACCTGGTCGACGAACTCCTCCAGCCCGCCCGGCAGGTACGGCGGCATCACGTTGAACCCGTCCGCCGCCCCCGCCTCGAACCACCGCTGGATCTCGTCGGCCACCTGCTCGGGGGTCCCCGCGAACGTGTAGTGCCCGCGCCCCCCGCCCAGCCGCCCGATGAGCTCGCGCACCGTCAGCGCCTCGCGCTCGGCCAGCTCCGACACCAGCGTGAACCGGCTCTTGTTCCCCTCGATCGCGCTCTCGTCCGGCAGCGGCGGCAGCGGCCCGTCCAGGTCCTCCTCCGTCAGCTCCACGCCGAGCATCCCCGACAGCTGCCGCAGCGCGTAGTCGGGCGAGATCAGCGCCGTGAACTCCGCCTCCAGCTCCTTGGCCTCCGTCTCCGTCGGCGCGATGAACGGCACGATCCCCGGCAGCACCTTGAGCGCCCCCGGCGGCCTGCCGTGCGCGGCCAGCCGCCCCTTGAGGTCGCGGTAGAACGCCACCCCCTCGTCCAGGGTCTGCTGCGCGGTGAACACCGCCTCGGCGTACCGCGCCGCGAACGCCTTGCCGTCCTCCGACGACCCGGCCTGCACCAGCACCGGGTGCCCCTGCGGCGGCCGCGGCGAGTTCAGCGGCCCGCGCACCTTGAACCGCTCGCCCTCGTGGTCGATGACGTGCACCTTGTCCGGGTCGGCGAACACCCCCGACTCGGCGTCCAGCCGGATCGCCCCGTCCTCCCAGCTGTCCCACAGCTTGGCGGCGACCTCGGTGAACTCCGCGGCCCGCTCGTAGCGGCCCGCGTGGTCGGGCACCCCGTCCAGCCCGAAGTTGTGGGCCTCGTCGTCCCGGCCGGAGGTGACGATGTTCCACCCGGCCCGCCCCCCGCTGATGTGGTCCAGCGACGCGAACGCCCGGGCCAGGATGTACGGCGGGTAGTACCCGGTGGAGGCGGTCGCGATCAGCCCCACCCGTTCGGTGACGGCGGCGATCGCGCTGAGCAGGGTGATGGGTTCGAACACCCCCAGGATGTTGCGTTCGACGCGCGCCCCGGCGGCCAGCCCGTCGGCGAAGAACACCGAGTCCAGCCTGCCGCGTTCGGCGATCCGCCCCAGTTCCTGGAAGTGCGCCACATCCAGCACCCGGTGCGCCTCGGTGCGCGGGTGCCTCCAGGCGGCCTCATGGTGGCCCACCCCCATGAGGAAAGCGTTCAGGTGCAGCGTGCGTTCGGTCATGACCGGTCCCGGTCCCTTCTGCTGGTCTACTGGTGCGCACGCCAGCGCGAGAAGCGCCGTTCCAGCGTGACGAGGATTCCGTTGAGGGCGAGCCCCACCAGGGCGATGGTGAGGATGCCCGCGTACATGTCGGGGATGAGGAAGTTGAGCTGGGAGGCGTTGATCAGGTAGCCGAGCCCGGACTGGGCGCCGACCATCTCCGCGGCGATGAGCACGAGGATCGACGCGGCCCCCGACATCCGGATGCCGGTGAAGATCGACGGCACCGCCGCGGGCAGCACCACCTTGCGGAACAGCGCCAGCGGCCCGAACCCGAGCGACCTCGCCGACTTGACCAGCAGCGGGTCGACGGTGCGCACCCCGGTGATGGTGTTGAGCAGGATCGGGAACGTGCACGCGAAGATCACCAGGGCGATCTTGGAGGTCTCGCCGATGCCCAGGATCAGCACGAACACCGGCAGCAGGGCCAGCGCCGCCGTGTTGCGGAACAGCTCCAGGATGGGCAGCAGCAGGTCGGCGACCGGCCGGTACCAGGCGATGAGGATGCCCAGCGGCACCGCGGCGGCCACCGCGATGACGAACCCGGTGATCGCCCGCGACAGGCTCGCGGACACGTGCGCCCACAGCTGCCCGTTGAGGACCAGTTCCCAGGTGGCCACCAGCACCTCGCTGAACGGCGGCAGGAACACCCGGTCCACCAGCCCGAGCCGGGGTGCGACCTCCCACAGCAGCAGGAACGCGGCGATGGCCAGGGACCGCTTGGCCCACAGCCAGGCCGTGCCCAGGACGTTCTCCAGCAGGGCGTTGCGGGCGGCCGGTCCGGCGGCGGGTGCGACCGCGGGCACCGGTGCGGCCGTGGGACGGGTGAGGGTGTCAGCCATGGTCTGCCTCCTCGGCGGACGCGGGGGCGGGTCGGGCCAGCTCGCTCCGCTGGGCCTGGGCGACCTCGTCGTGCAGCTCCCGCCACACCAGGTGCCGGTAGTGCGCGAACGCGGGGGTGGAGCGCAGGTCCTCTTCGGCGCTGCGGTCGAGGTCGATGTCGATGACGCTCTTGATGCGGCCGGGCCGGGAGGTCATCACGGCGACCCGCCGCCCCAGGTAGACGGCCTCGTCGATGCCGTGGGTGATGAACAGGACGGTCTTGCCGGTCCGCTGCTGGATGGACAGCAGCTCCTCCTGGAGCGATTCGCGCGTCTGGGCGTCCAGGGCGGCGAACGGCTCGTCCATGAGCAGCACCTCGGGGTCGAACGCCAGGCTGCGCGCGATCGCCACCCGCTGCTTCATGCCCCCGGACAGCTCGTGGGGGTACCGGTCGGCGAACCCGTCCAGGCCCACCAGGGCCAGGTACTCGCGGGCGCGTTCGGCCCGTTCCCGGCGGGGCAGCCCCTTGGCCTCCAGCCCGAACTCGATGTTGCCCTGCGCGGTCCGCCAGGGCAGCAGCGCGTACTGCTGGAAGACGAGCCCGCGGTCCAGGCCGGGGCCGGTGACCGGTTCGCCGTCGAGGAGGATGCGCCCGGCGCTGGGCGCGGCCAGCCCGCCGAGCAGGTCGAGCAGGGTGG
>NZ_JBJJBV010000348.1:0-6069 GCF_045446735.1 Nocardiopsis protaetiae | reverse complement strand
CGCCCGGTGGTGGGTCAGCCGGTGAGGTCGGCGGCCCAGGGGTAGCCCTCTAGGTAGGGGTCGGGGGTGATGGGTTCGGGGGAGGTCCAGATCTCGTCGATGAGGCCGTCGGTGTTGATCTGGCCGATGCGGGCGGTTTTGATGACGTGCTGGGTGTCGCCGTCGAGGGTGATGGTGCCTTCGGGGGCGTCGATGGTGATGCCGTCGAGGGCGGCGCGGACGTCGTCGACCTCGAAGCTGTCGGCGGCTTCGACGGCGGCCTTCCAGAGGTGGACGGCGTTGTAGGCGGACTGCATGGGGTCGGAGGTGACGCGGTCGTCGCCGTAGCGTTCGGTGAAGGCGTCGACGAAGACGCCGTTGGTGTCGGTGTCGGTGGTCTGGTAGTAGTTCCAGGCGGTGAGGTGGCCGGCGATGTTGTCGGTGCCGATGCCTTCGACTTCTTCTTCGGCGACGCTGACGCTCAGGACGGGGGTGTCGTCGGGGGTGACGCCGGCGGAGCGCAGTTGCTGGAAGAAGCTGACGTTGGAGTCGCCGTTGAGGGTGTTGAAGACGGCGTCGGGTCGGGTGCGGGCGATGTCGTTGGTGATGGTGGAGTATTCGGTGTGTCCGAGGGGGGTGTACTCCTCGGCGACGATGTCGATGTCGTGGGCGTCGGCGTAGGCGGTGATGATCTGGTTGGCGGTGCGGGGGAAGACGTAGTCGCTGCCGACGAGGTAGAGGCTGGTGTGGCCTTGTTCGCGCAGGTAGTCCAGGGCGGGGATGATCTGCTGGTTGGTGGTGGCGCCGGTGTAGACGATGTTGGGGGAGGCTTCGAGGCCTTCGTATTGGACGGGGTACCAGAGGAGGCCGTTGTTGCGTTCGAAGACGGGGAGCATGGCCTTGCGGGAGGCGCTGGTCCAGCCGCCGAAGACGGTGGCGGCGTTGTCGGACTGGAGGAGTTTTTCGGCGCGTTCGGCGAAGGTGGTCTCGTTGGAGGCGCCGTCTTCGATGACGGGGGTGATGGTGCGTCCCAGGACGCCGCCGTCGGCGTTGATCTCGTCGATGGCGAGTTGGACGGCGTCGCGGACGGTGACCTCGCTGATGGCCATGGTGCCGGAGAGGGAGTGGATCATGCCGACGGTGACGGTGTCGTCGGTGATGCCGGGGGTGTTGTCTCCGGTGCAGGCGGTGAGGGTGAGGCCCAGGGTGAGGGTGAGGGCGGTGAGGGTGCGTGTGGGGGTGGGTGCCACGCCGTTGCTCCTCGGTGTTGTGGGTGTGGGGACACCTAGGAGGCTGGTGGCGGGGTGTTTCGCGGGTCGGGTCGGAGGGTTACGTATACATTGCGGTATCCGGTGGGTCGGTTAAATCGGGGTGGACGGTGGCGGTCTGGGTGGTGTGGCCGTGGGTGTCGCAGTCGGTGCAGGGGTGGGCGAGGAGGACCTGGGTGAGGGTGTGGTCGTCTTCGAGGCGTGCGGTGACGACGGCGCGGCGGCCGGTGCCCAGGCAGGTGCGGCACAGGATGCGGATGTGCATGTGCGCAGGATAGGTTCCCGGTCCCTGTTGGCGTGGGGATGACACGGGATCTTTGCCCCCATGTCGGATGTGGGGGCTTTTTGCTGTCTTGTGGGTCAGTCGCCCATGACGGCGGTGAGCATGCGGTGGCAGCGGACGGTCATGTCGTGGGCGGTGGTGTCGGGGTGTTCGAGCCACCAGTGGACGGTGGTGGTGACGGTGGCGAACCAGATGCGGGTGAGCAGGTCGCGGTCGTGGGGGTCGGTGACGATCTGGGCGACGCCGGCGGCGCCGAGTCTGTTGAGTCCGTGGCGGTAGTGGCGGGCGGCGTCGGCGACGGGTCCGGTGCGGGGGAGGGTGGGGTCGTAGAGGACGGACCAGTCGTGGGGGCGGTCGGTGAGGGCGGTGAAGACGGCGTGGAGGGTGGCTTCGGCGCGTTGGCGGGCGGTGCCGGGGGTTTGGGCGTCGGTGACGGCGTCGAGGAGGGGTTGGCCGGCGCGGTGGAGGCAGGCGAGGGAGAGGCCTTCTTTGGAGTCGAAGTAGGCGTAGACGAGGGGTTTGGAGATGCCGGCGCGGGTGGCGACGGTGGTGACGGTGGTGGCGGTGTAGCCGTGGTGGCCGAATTCGTGGGCGGCGGCGTCGAGGATGTGGGCTTCGCGTTGGGGGCGTGGGACGCCTTTGGTGCCGGGGCGGTTGGCGGTGGTGGTCACGGTGGGAGTCTAGCGAAGGGATGTGACTCGCTGGTAATTTACCCGGGGGTCAATTCGGGAGGTGCGGGCTGTGGTGCGGTCCTGGTGGGGTTGGGGCACGGAGGAGGCGGCGCTGTCGGGGGTGGAGGAGCGGGAGCTGGTGGGGGCGGTGCGGGCCTTGTTGCCGGGGGCTGACCTGACCCGCCACGATCCGCCCGACCCCCGGGTGCTGGTGCCGGAGGCTCCGCGGCTGGTCGCGCCGGAGGCGCTGGCGCACCTGTGCACGGCGGATGCGCGCGAGCGGGCGGGGCACGCCCGCGGCAAGGCCTTCCGGGACGTGGTGCGCAACCTGGAGGGGGTCGTGGGGCCGGTGCCGGACCTGGTGGCCTACCCGGAGACGGAGGAGCAGGTCGCGGACCTGTTGGACTGGTGCTCGGGGGCGGGGGCGGCGGTGATCCCGTACGGGGGCGGGAGTTCGGTGGTGGGCGGGGTGGAGCCGCGCCACGGCGGGCCCGCGCTGACCCTGGACCTGTCGCGGATGCGGCGGGTGCTGGAGGTGGACGCGGTGTCGCGGGCGGCGTCGGTGCAGGCGGGGGTGCTGGGCCCGGACCTGGAGGGACAGCTGCGCGGGCACGGGTTGACGCTGCGGCACTATCCGCAGTCGTTCGAGTTCTCCTCGCTGGGCGGGTGGCTGGCGACCCGGGCGGCGGGGCACTACGCGACCGGTCCCACGCACATCGACGACCATGTGGAGTCGTTGCGGGTGCTGACCCCGGCGGGGGTGGTGGAGTCGGCGCGGCTGCCGGCCTCGGGGGCGGGGCCCTCGCCGGACCGGATGTTCCTGGGGTCGGAGGGGACGCTGGGGGTGATCACGCGGGCGTGGATGCGGGTGCGCGAGCGGCCGCGGTGGCGGGCGGGGGCGTCGGTGTCCTTCCCGTCGTTCGCCCTGGGGGTGGCGGCGGTGCGGGAGCTGGCCGCCTCGGGGCTGGAGCCGGCGGGGTGCCGGCTGCTGGATCCGGCCGAGGCGCTGATCAACGCGAACAGCCCGCACACCCTCCTGGTGCTGGGGCTGGAGTCGGCCGACCACCCGGTCCAGGGGGCGTTGGAGCGGGCGGTGGCGATCTGCGCGGGCCACGGCGGCACCGCCGAGACCGGCGGCGGTGGTGGGCGGTGGCGGTCGGCGTTCCTGCGCATGCCCTACCAGCGCGATGCGCTGGCGCGCCGGTCGGTGATCGCCGAGACGTTCGAGACCTCCTGCACCTGGGACCGGTTCGAGGAATTGCACGCCGCGGTGACGGCGGCCGCCCGGGAGGCGATCGAGGAGGTGTGCGGGGGTGCGGGGGTGCTGACCTGCCGGTTCACGCACGTGTACCCGGACGGGCCGGCCCCTTATTACGGGTTCTACGCCCAGGGCCGGTGGGGGTCGATGGTGGGCCGGTGGGACGAGGTCAAGGCGCGGGTGTCGCAGGCGCTGGCCGACCACGGCGGGTCGATCACCCACCACCACGCGGTGGGGCGCGACCACCGGCCCTGGTACGACCGTCAGCGCCCGGACCTGTTCGCGGCGGCGATGGGCGCGGCCAAGCGCGAGCTGGACCCGGCGGGTGTCCTCAACCCCGGGGTGCTCTGGGGTTGAGGCCGGTGGCCGCGGGGGTGCGGAGTTCGGCGACGGGTTCGGTGTCGGCAGGGGTGGCGGGGCGCAGTGTCCAGTCGGGCATGGTCGTCGAGGGTAGTGGGGGGTGGGTAGGTGTGTGGGGGCGGGGTGTGGAATATCCGCGGGGGGTGTGCGGTTCCCACGCACGTCTGTTTTCAAGATAATCTGTCGCACAACTCATCTGGGGTTGTGTTCGTCCTGGGGGGTCGGTCATGCCCGACTACGGTCACGCGCCCGTCTTCGGTTCCTTCATCACGCCCACGGCCGCCGACCCGGCGGCCACCGTGGAGCTGGCCCGCGTCTCGGAGCGGGCCGGGCTGGACCTGGTCACCTTCCAGGACCACCCGTACCAGACCGCGTTCCTGGACACCTGGACCCTGCTGTCCTATGTGGCGGCCCGGACCGAGCGGGTGCACCTGTCGGCCAACGTCCTCAACCTGCCCTTGCGCCCGCCCGCGGTCATCGCCCGCGCCGCCGCCTCCCTGGACCGGCTCTCCGGCGGCCGGTTCGAGCTGGGCCTGGGCGCCGGCGGGTTCTGGGACGCGATCGAGGCCATGGGCGGGCGCCGCCTGGCGCCCGGGCAGGCCGTGGACGCCCTGGGCGAGGCCATCGACGTGATCCGCTCGCTGTGGGACACCACCGACCGGGCCCGGCTGCGCTATGAGGGCGAGTACTACCGGCTCTCGGGTGCCAAGCGGGGTCCCGCGCCGCTGCACGACATCGGGATCTGGGTGGGCGCCTACAAGCCGCGGATGCTGGGTGTGGTCGGTGCGAAGGCCGACGGGTGGCTGCCGTCCCTGGCGTACTTCTCCGACCCCGCCCAGTTGGGCGAGGGCAACGCCCGTATCGACGAGGCGGCGCTGGCCGCCGGGCGCTCCCCGGGGGACGTGCGCCGGCTGCTCAACGTCGGGCTGGGCGAGGGTGGGACGACGCTGCGGGACTGGCCCGAGAAGCTGGCCGGGCTGGCCCTGGAGCACGGCTTCTCCACGTTCATCCTGGCCTCGGACGAGGCCGACCGGCTGCGCGCGTTCGGTGCCGAGGTCGCCCCGGCCACCCGTGAGCTGATCGCCGCCGAACGCTCCTGAACCCGAACGCTCCCGAACCCGCTCGCTCGAAGGATCGCCCATGTTCATCGCCACCGTGGTCGTCTCCGTGCTCATCGCGGCGTTCGCCGCCATGTCGGGCGTCGGCAAGCTGCGCCGCGCCCCGGCGGTCGTCGCCTCGATGGAGACGGTCCGCTTCCCATTGGACAGGCTGTGGATGCTGGCGCTGGTCGAGTTCGCCGGTGCCGCGGGTGTGCTCGTCGGCCTGGTGTGGTGGCCGCTGGGGGCGGCGGCCGCGACCGGGCTGGTGGTGTACTTCGTCTGCGCGGTCATCGCCCACATGCGGGTCGGCGACACCAGGGGGCTGGGTGCCCCGCTGTTCCCGCTGGTGCTGTCGGTGGCGGCGCTGGCGCTGCGCCTGCTCACGGTCTGAGCCCGCGGTGGGTCAGTCCTGGACGGGCAGGGTGACGCAGCCCGTTCCGCCCAGGTCCAGGACCAGCCCGTCGGGGGTGCGCACCAGGCGCAGCACCAGGACCTCGCAGCCCGGGCAGCGCACCACCAGGCCGGGGCCGTCGGTGTACACGCGCAGGCGGGCGAACGCGCCGTGGTCGCCGCAGTGGGCGCAGCGGCGTTCGGCGGCGGTGACGTCCACGGCGAAGACCTCCGACAGGGGTCCGGCCAGGACGTTGGCGTCCAGGTAGGTGGCGGGTGTGCTCATCGTCGGCCTCCTGCGCCGTAGCGTTCGGTCCGGATCCGGGCCGGGTCGTGGCCCAGGGCCAGCAGGGCGTCGGCGGCGGTCTCCACGAATCCGGTGGGTCCGCACACGAAGCACACCGGGGCGAACTCGGGTGGGAGACCGTGGGTGTTCAGGTCCGCGACGCCGAGCCGCTTGGGGCCCCGGGTCGATCCGTCCGGTGCGGTGCGGGTGTAGGCCACGAACACGTCGACGCCGGGGTCGGCGGCCGGTCCCAGTTCGGTGCGGTAGTAGCGGTCGGCGGGGGTGCGTACCGAGTACAGGAGGCGGAACAGGGCCTTGGCGCCGGTGCGGTGGCGTTCGCGGACCATGGCCGCGAGCGGGACGATGCCGGAGCCGCCGCCGATGAGGACGACCGGGTCGGGTGCGGTGGTGTCCCATACGAACCAGCCGCCCAGGGGTCCGCGTATCTCGACCCGGTCGCCGGGGGCGAAGTCG
>NZ_JBJJBV010000347.1:0-6108 GCF_045446735.1 Nocardiopsis protaetiae | reverse complement strand
CCGGCCCCTCGGTGTGATCATTCAGAACCACTTGACCTCTACAGCGGTTGAGGTTTTAGCGTTGGTGCATCGACGGCACGGCACAAGGACCTCACATATGGACAACCTGCGGATCGCGGTGATCCTGGGCGCGAACCGGAACGGACGCACGGGGCCGGCGGTCTCCCGCTGGTTCGTCGACCTGGCCCGGAGCCGGACGGACCTGGACGTCGACGTCCTGGACGTGGCCGACCTGGATGTGGCCGAGCTGCCCGCCGGCGAGCGGTACGGGCACGGGCACGGCGCCCCGGTGGCGGACTTCGGCCCGCGGGTGGCGGCCGCCGACGGGTACGTGGTGGTCACCCCCGAGTACAACCACGGGTACCCGGGACCCCTCAAGAGCGCGATCGACTCGGCCCGCCGCGAGTGGTTCGGCAAGGCCGCGGGGTTCGTCTCCTACGGCGGGATGTCGGGCGGCCTGCGCGCGATCGAGCAGCTGCGCACGGTCTTCTCGGAGCTGCACGTGGCGACGATCCGCGACACGGTGAGCCTGCACAACGCGAGTGCCCTCTTCGACCCGGACGGGCGTCCCCGCCCGGAGATGTCGGGCGCCGACGCCGCCGCCAAGCTCCTACTGGACGAGCTCGCCTGGTGGGCCCTGGCCCTGCGCGACGCCCGCCACCGCCGCCCCTACCCCTGCTGACCCCGCTACTTCGCCGACCCCTGACGCGAAGGCGCCCCTTGGCGGGGTTCCGGAGAACGCGAGGAGAGGTCCGAGGAACGAGGACCTCGACGAGGGGGCGGAGGTTCCCGCCTTGGGGGGCGCCTTCGCCCCGGGTCAAAGCAGGACTGCGGCCGCAGGCCGTCCGTTGAGGACCTTCCGATTCTCGACGGGTGGGAGAAGCGGAGGCCCAAAGCAAGCACAGTGGATGAGGCGGCGCCTCTCGGCGCCGCCTCATCTTTCTACCCCACCAATCACCATCCCCTGATGATCCCCATCATCAAAGGTCTGTTGGGTGGACGCGACCGCCAGCCCGACAGTGCGTCGCCCACGGTAGCTCCGCGCTGACGCGGAGTTCCATGTCCCACGTTCAAAGTAGAAGACGCGGGGGCCCGTGCGCAGGACTTTGGGAAAATCCCCGGGAAAAAAATCCCGGACGGCCCCGCAAGGGCACCCCGGTCTCCGGTACTCGCTCCCGCGCCGGGTAGACACCTGAGCATGAAAGTGGCGATCACGGGCAGTTCGGGACTCGTCGGGGCGGTGCTGACCGAGGCGCTGCTCGCCGACGGGCACCAGGTCGTGCGGATGGTGCGGCACGCGCCCCGGCCGGTCTACCGGTCGCGGCTGGAGGAGGCCGAGTGGCGCCCCGAGCAGGGGCGGGTGGACACGGTGGCGCTGCACGGCGCCGACGCGGTGGTGCACCTGGCGGGGGCGTCGCTGGGCCATGCGCCGTGGCCGCGGGGGCGGCGGGAGGCGATCCGGCGGGCCCGGGTGCGCGGCACCCGCACCCTGGTGCGGGCGCTGACGGGCATGGACGCCCCTCCCCCGAGGCTGCTGGCCGCCTCCGGCATGCAGTTCTACGGGGACACCGGGGGCCGGGTAGTCACCGAGGCCGACCCGGTCGGCACCGGTTTCCTGGCGCGGGTCTGCGAGGACTGGGAGGCGGCGGCCGCCCCGGCGGCCGAGGCGGGGATCTCCACCGCCCACCTGCGGATGGCGGTGGTGCTGGACCGCTCCGGCGGCTACCTGCGGTCGGTGCTGCCGCTGTACCGGGCGGGGCTGGGCGGCCGGATCGGGTCGGGGGCCCAGTACATGACGTGGATCGCGATGGGCGACGCCATCGGGGCGATCCGGTTCCTGCTGGAGCGGCCCGGCGTCACGGGCCCGGTCAACCTGTGCGCGCCAGAGCCGGTGAGCAACGCCGCCTTCACCGAGGCGCTGGCCCGCGCCCTGGACCGCCCGGCGGTGCTGCGGGTCCCGGCGACGGCGCTGCGGGCCACCCTGGGCGACTACGCGGAGGAGACGGCCCTGCTGGACCTGCGGGGGCGGCCCGAACGCCTGATCAAGGAGGGTTATTCCTTCACACTTCCCACCATCGACAGTGCGCTATCCGACATCCTGGCCCGACCCCTACCCTCCGCCGGGGCGTAGAGTGAATGTGTGAGTGATCTCGTTTACGCATGGCTCGGCGATACCCCCGTCCCCTACCACCAGGGCTGGGACTTGCAGAAGCGGCTCCACGAGCGCCGCGTCGCCGACGAGGTGGCCGACACCGTTCTCCTCCTGGAGCATGAACCCGTGTACACGGCGGGCAAGCGCACCGGGAGGTCGGATCGTCCCATCACCGACCCCGGAGCCCCGGTCGTGGACATCGACCGGGGCGGCAAGATCACCTGGCACGGCCCCGGGCAGCTCACGGTGTACCCCATCGTGCGGCTCCAGGACCCCATCGACGTGATCGCCTACGTCCGCATGCTGGAGGAGGCCATCATCCGCACCATCGCGGAGTACGGCCTCACCGGCCGGCGGGTGGAGGGGCGCACGGGGGTGTGGCTGGACGCCGATCCCGACCGCGGACTCATCGAACGCAAGATCGCGGCGATCGGCTGCCGCATCGCCCGCGGGGTCGGCATGCACGGGCTTGCCCTGAACTGCAACAATGACATGTCGTGGTTCGACCGGATCGTCCCCTGCGGCATCTCCGACGCCGGGGTCACCTCGCTCACCGCCGAAACCGGGCGCGACGTCCCGGTCGCCGAGGTGCGGCCGCTGATGGAACGCCACCTGGCGGACGTCCTGGGCGCACACCAGTACAGCCACACCGACGGTCCCGGACTGCTGTCCGAGCCCGTCACCGCCCAGGGATGACACACCACACCATGAGCCGGTCCCCGCACGGCCCCGCCCTTACAAGGGCGTCCGGGTCCGCGGGGCACAGAAGGGAACGGGTTCACGTTGACCATCGCTCCTGAGGGCCGTCGCCTGCTGCGCGTCGAGGCGCGCAACAGCGAGACCCCCATCGAGAAGAAGCCGCCGTGGATCAAGATCAAGGCGCACATGGGGCCCGAGTACTCCGAGCTGCGTTCACTGGTCAAGTCCGAGGGCCTGCACACGGTGTGCCAGGAGGCGGGCTGCCCCAACATCTACGAGTGCTGGGAGGACCGCGAGGCCACCTTCCTCATCGGCGGCGACCAGTGCACCCGCCGCTGCGACTTCTGCCAGATCGCCACCGGCAAGCCCACCGCGCTGGACCGCATGGAGCCGACCAAGGTCGCCAACTCGGTCAAGACGATGGAGCTGCGCTACGCCACCATCACCGGTGTCGCCCGTGACGACCTGGAGGACGGCGGCGCCTGGCTCTACGCCGAGACGGTGCGCAAGATCCACGAGCTGAACCCGGGCACCGGCGTCGAGCTGCTCATCCCGGACTTCAACGCCGACCCCGACCAGCTGGCCGAGGTCTTCGGGTCCCGCCCCGAGGTGCTGGCGCACAACGTGGAGACGGTGCCGCGGATCTTCAAGCGCATCCGCCCGGGCTTCCGCTACGAGCGTTCGCTGGAGGTCATCACCAGGGCGCGCGAGGACGGCCTGGTCACCAAGTCGAACCTCATCCTGGGCATGGGCGAGACCCGGGAGGAGATCAGCGAAGCCATGCGCGACCTGCACGAGGCGGGCTGCGACCTGCTGACCATCACCCAGTACCTGCGCCCCTCCAAGCTGCACCACCCGATCGACCGCTGGGTGAAGCCGCAGGAGTTCGCGGACCTGGGCAAGGAGGCCGAGGAGATCGGCTTCGCCGGGGTCATGTCGGGGCCGCTGGTGCGCTCGTCCTACCGGGCCGGCCGCCTGTACCAGCAGGCGCGCGAGAAGCGTGACGCCGAGGCCGCCGCCCTGACCAAGTAGTACATAACGGGCTTTCCGCCCGAGTCGTGACCAAGCTGGAACGGTGGCCTCCGGGCCACCGTTCCGCGCACCCGGGTCCCGCCGCATATCCTGGGGGTCCGACAGGGCGCCCCGCCAGGAGGCGCCGGAGGGCGCCGCATGAGTCGACCGCGTAGAAGGAGGCAAGGCAGCTTCGGGATCTCCGTCCCCGCCGACGGTCCGTCGGCGCGCGCTGCCTGAGAGCACGATGGCGAAAAAGGGTTCCGAGAGCACAGCACCCGCCCAGGGCAAGGACAAGAAGGAGCCCGGCCGGCTCAAGCAGATGGGCATGGTCGCCAAGGTCGTCCACCGCCAGAGCCCGCGCAGTATCCCGCTGGCCGCCGGTGTCGCGGTCCTCATCCTCCTGGTGTTCGTCGCCGTCGGCATCTGGACCGGTTCGTGGATCCTGTGGCCGCTGACCGGCCTGCCGATCGCGCTGCTGACCGGTTTCATCATCTTCACCCGGTCGGCCCAGCGCGTGCAGTACCAGATCCTCGACGGCCAGATCGGCGCGGGCGCGGCGATCCTGGACAACATGCGCGGCAACTGGACGACCGAGTTCGCGGTCAACGCCAACCGCCAGCAGGACGTGGTGCACCGGGTGGTGGGCCGCCCCGGCGTGGTGCTGGTCGGCGAGGGCGACCCCCACCGCCTGAAGTCGCTCATCGCCGCGGAGAAGAAGCGCGTGTCCCGGGTCGCCCTGGACACCCCCATCTACGACTACAAGGTGGGCAACGGCGAGGACCAGGTCCCGCTGGCCAAGCTCCAGCGCACGCTGGTCAAGCTGCCGCGCACCCTGGACAAGAAGGACGTCACGCAGCTCAACTACCGGCTGCGCGCGCTGCCCGCCAAGATGCAGATGCCCAAGGGGCCGCTGCCCAAGAACGCCAAGATGCCCAAGGGCCTGCGCGGCCAGGGCGGCGGCTGACCGGCGCCTCCTGCCCACGACGCACGAGGGGGCGCGCACCGGGACCGTCCGGTGCGCGCCCCCTTTGTCGTGCTCGGGGAGGTCGCGCTCGGGGGTCGCGCACGGGCGCCGTTCAGGTCCGGTCGGCGGCCGGGGCGTAGTCGATGATGTCCCCGGGGCGGCAGCCCAGCTCCCGGCACAGGGCGGCCAGGGTGCTGAACCGGATGGCCCGGGCCCGGCCGTTCTTGAGCACCGACAGGTTGACCACGGTGATCCCGACCCGGGCGGCCAGTTCGGTGAGGGTGATCCCGCGTGCGGCGAGCACCTCGTCGAGCCGGACGACGATGTCCGCGCCCTCGTCCTCCTCCGGCGGCATCAGACCAGTCCCCGCACGTCGTCGCGCATCCGGGTGCCGCGCCGGAACACCTCGGCCAGCCCCAGCAGGAGCATGCCGACGAAGACGAGGACCACGGCGGACCCGGCCCCTCCCCCGCCGCCGAGGGTCAGGGAGAGCTCCAGGCCGCCGGTCCCCAGGGCGGCCCCGGTGAGCACCCCGTCCCGGAACGTCGCGGCCACCAGGGACAGGACCGCCCCGGCCTGCACGGCGATACCGATGACCTGGATGCGGCGGGCGTTGGCGGGGGTGAAGGGGTCCCCGGCGTCCAGGCTCCGGACGATCCGCAGCAGGTTCACCATCACCGTGATGGTGGCGGCCAGCCCCAGCAGCGAGGGGAGCACCAGCAGGAGCCGCTGCACCGTGGTGGGGTCGTGGAGGACGACGGCCATGGACCCGGTGGACTCGACGGTGTAGTCGGCCGAGGCCGCGGCCACGGGGGGCGCGGGGTCGGCGACGCCGTCGGGGACCGGGACGGTGATGGTGCCGACCGGCCCGCCGTCGGCGGGCGGCAGCGGGGTGATCCACACCAGGGCGTAGGCGGTGGCCAGGCCCACGAGGACCAGGCCGATGACGAGGATGAGCTGGGTGATGACCGCGTCGCCGCGGCTCCACCGGAAGGGGGTCTTCTCCGGCATGTTCCTCTCCTTCTTATCGTTTATCGATAGTAACGATAAACGATAAGTCCGCACACGCCAAGGGGCGGGCAGGCCGCGCGACCGCAGGGGGGACGCGCACCCGACCGGGGTCCTCGCCCTAGGGGTTGCCACCTTTCCTGGGGCCTCAGCCCCGGCCCGGTCACGTCCGTGGTCTCCCCCGCCGCAGGGGGTGAGGGCGGCAGGAGGCCTCCGGCCCCGACCGCAGGGGGTTTCGGGAGGAGGAATCGCGACCCCAGACCCAGGGGGT
>NZ_JBJJBV010000346.1:0-6104 GCF_045446735.1 Nocardiopsis protaetiae | reverse complement strand
CGGCCGGAACGCCGGAGGGGGCGGCCTCGCGGCCGCCCCCTCCTCGTCCGCCCACCGGCGGGATCAGTCGTCGTCGTCCCCGTCCTCGAACGCGAAGGGCGTCGCGGTGATCGTGATCTCCGTGCCCTCGGGCGCCTTGCCGGTGTGCGACTGCTCAGCCACGATCCGGCCGCCCAGGACGCGCTCCACCTCGACCTTGAACCCGGCCTCCTCCAGCGCCTCCCGGGCCTCGCGGACGCGCATCCCGACGACGTCGGGGATCTCGATCCCCGGCGGGCCGGTGGAGACGGTCAGCTCGACCACGCTGCCCGCGCTCAGGGTGGCGCCGGTGTCGGGGTTCTGGCTGATCACCAGGCCCTTGTCGACGCTGTCGCTCTCGACCTCGACGATGTTCACCTTCAGGCCCAGGGCCTCCAGGGCCTGCCGGGCGTCCTCGGCCGTCCGTCCGGCCACCGGCGGGACGTCGATGCCGCGGCTCACCTCGAAGGTGACGGTCGACTCCCGGTCCGCGATCTCCCCGGCCTTGGGGTCCGTGGAGATGACCTGGCCGGGCGGGACGTCCTCGGCGTCGACGACCTTCTGCTCCAGGCTCTCGGGCGCGAAGCCCAGCTCCTCCATCTCCTTGAGCGCGTTGGAGATGTCCTCGCCCTGGAAGTCGGGCATCTCGACCTCCTGCGGGCCCTTGGACAGGCTGAGCGTCACCTCCTCGCCCGGGAGCAGCCGCTCGCCGACCGCGGGCTCCACCGTGCCGACGGTGCCCGCCGCCTCCTCGCTGTAGACGCGCTCGTCGGCCACCTGGCACTTGAGCCCCGCGTCGCGCACGGCGGCGCAGGCGGCCTCCTGCTCGGCGCCGACGATCTCCGGGACCTGCTCGTACCGGCCGGCGAGGAACCACCACCCGGCGACGAACACGGCCAGGGCCAGGGCCGCGGCGCCCGCGCCCAGCAGCGCCCCGCGGCGCCGGCCCGGGCGCCTCTCCTCGGGGTAGTCGTCGTCGTAGCCGTCGTCATCGTCGTAGGGGGCGCCCGGGCCCATCTCCACGACCATGGTGGCGTTCTCGGTGCCCGGCCCGGCCCCGCCCGCGATCAGCTGCGGGGCGGTGACGGCGGCCGTCGCCGCTGCCGCCGGGGCGACCGGGGGCAGCGGCCCGCCGCCGGCCTGCGGGGTCTCCGGCAGCCGGTGCAGCACCTCCAGCACCTTGGCGAGGAACTGCCCGCCGTTGCCCGGCCGGTAGCGGGGGTCGCGCTCGGTGGCCTTGGTGACCAGCGCGTCCACCTCGGGCGGCAGGCCCGGCAGGAAGTGCGAGGGACGCGGGACGTCCTCGTTGACGTGCTGGTAGGCGATCGCGATGGGCGTCTCACCGGTGTGCGGCTGGCTGCCGGTGAGCAGCTCGTAGAGCATGATCCCGGACGCGTACACGTCGGTGCGGGCGTCGGCGGTGCCCCGCTCGATCTGCTCGGGCCCCAGGTAGGCGGCGGTGCCCATGAGGGTGCCGGTGCGGGTCAGGCCCTGGGTGGACTGCTCCACCGCGCGGGCCAGGCCGAAGTCGGCGACCTTGATCCGGCCGTCCTCGGTGATGAGCACGTTCTCGGGCTTGATGTCGCGGTGCACCATGCCGGCCTGGTGGGCGGCGCCCAGCGCGGCCAGCACCGGGGCCATCACCTGGAGGGCGTCGCGGGCGGACAGCCGGCCGCGCTCCTTGAGCAGCGCGCGCAGCGTGCGCCCGGGGACGTACTCCATCGCCAGGAACACGTGCCCGCGGTCCTCGCCCTGGTCGAAGACCTGGACGACGTTGGGGTGGGAGAGCTTGGCGACCGAGTGCGCCTCGTTGATGAAGCGCTGGACGAAGGTGGGGTCCTGGGCCAGCGAAGGGTGCATCACCTTCAGAGCCAGCCGACGGTCCAGCCTCAGATCATGGGCGACGTAGACGGTCGCCATCCCGCCTCCGGCGATCCTGGACTCCACGAAGTAGCGTTGGTCCAGAGTGGCGCCCACGAGCGGGTCGGAAGTCGTCATGTCCACGGCGGAGTAATGTCCTTGCTGCGGGGAGCGCGGGCTGTCGCGGCCGGTGGCGCGTACCCGACACCGGGTGTCGAACCGACACGATAGCGGAAGCCCGTCCCGGGTCTGCCCCGCGGTTCACGGCCGCGCCGCCCCTGTTCCACGGGGGTGGGGTGTGCGGTCCTGGGTCGTCCTCGGGTACGCCGTGCCCGGTTCCGGGCGGTGCGCACCCCTCTTCACGGTAGGGGATGGGGGCAACCCCGTGGTGCCGCCGCACCGGCGGCCTCCCCGGCACCCCGCGCTCGGCGTTCTGACCAGTGCGAACGCCGCGGGATGCCGGGGCGGCGCGCGCGGTCCGGCCTGCGCCGGCCCGCCGGGTCGGCGGCCGTGGTCCCCCGTATCTTCGTCGCACGGTGAGCGGTTCCGGTTCCGGATCACTCACATGATCACGAAAGAGACCCGGTACCCACGTGTTCGAGGTCTCCCCCCGCGGTACGGACCGGCCCCGCCGCCCCAGGGCGGCGGGGCCGGCCGGTGGCCCGGGTCACGCCCGGTCGATCCCCGGGGAGGAGGCGCGGGCGTGCCGCCGCACCGGGATGCGCCCCGCCAGCCGGGCGGCGCGCCCGGCGCGGACCGCGTCGCGCATCGCCCGGGCCATGAGCACCGGGTCCTCGGCGCGGGTCACCGCGCTGGCCAGCAGCACCGCGTCGCAGCCCAGCTCCATGGCCAGGGCGGCGTCGCTGGCGGTGCCGATCCCGGCGTCCACGATCACGGGGACACCGGCCTGCTCCACGATCAGCTCCAGGTTGTGCGGGTTGCGGATGCCCAGCCCCGAACCGATCGGCGCGGCCAGCGGCATCACCGCCGCGCAGCCCACCTGCTCCAGGCGGCGGGCCAGCACCGGGTCGTCGTTGGTGTAGGGCAGCACGGTGAACCCCTCGTCCACCAGCCGCTCGGCGGCCTCCAGCAGCTCCACCGGGTCGGGCAGCAGCGTGTGCTCGTCCGCCACGACCTCCAGCTTCACCCAGTCGGTGCCCAGCGCCTCCCGGCCCAGCCGGGCGGTGCGCACCGCGTCGGCGGCCGTGAAGCAGCCGGCGGTGTTGGGCAGCGGGCGGATCTTGTTGCGGTCCAGCACGTCCCAGACCGAGCCGCGGGCGCCCGGGGTGACCCGGCGCATGGCCACGGTGGTCAGCTCGGTCCCGGAGGCGGTCAGCGCCTCCTCCAGGACCTCCAGCGAGGGCGCCCCGCCGGTGCCGGTGATGAGCCGGGATCCGAAGGTGACGCCGGCGATGACCAGGGGGTCGTCGATGTGCTCGGCCATGGTCAGCCCCCCTGGACGGCGGTGAGGACGTCGACGCGGTCGCCCGTGCCCAGCCGGGTGCCGGCCCAGGCGGCGCGGCGCACCACCTCGTCGTTGACGGCGACGGCGATGCCGCCGGGGATCGTGCCGCCGTCGGCGGCGGTCAGGTCGCGCACGATCTCCTCGACCGTGACGGTGTCGGCGGCCTCGCGGCGGTCGCCGTTGACGATCAGCTCCACAACTCTCACTTCCACGTCGTCTCGCCGGCGCGGTCGGCGGCGAACCGCTCCGCGTACTCGGGCAGGGTCCCGGTGGTCAGGGCGCGGGCCATGACCTCGCCGGTGACCGGGGTCAGCAGCACCCCGTGCCGGAAGTGCCCCCCGGCCAGGTGCAGGCCGGGCACCCGGGTGGGGCCCAGCAGGGGTTCGTTGTCGGGGGAGCCGGGGCGCAGGCCCACGCAGGCCTCGGTGACCTCCAGCTCGGTCACCCCCGGCACCAGCTCGCGGGCGTCCCGGAGCACCTGCCACAGCCCGCCCACGGTGAGGGAGGTGTCGTAGCCCAGCTCCTCCTGGGTGGCGCCGATGACGATCTCGCCGTCGGCGCGCGGCACCAGGTAGACGGGGAAGCCCCGGACCAGGCCGCGCACCGTCCGCTCCACCAGGGGAGGTTCCCCGGCGGGCACCCGGGTGCGCAGCAGCTGCCCCTTGACCGGGCGCAGCGGCGGCACCACGGGCTCGGGCAGGTCGATGCGGTCGCTCCAGCACCCGGCGGCGATCACGACCTGGTCGGCGGGCACCTCCCGCCCGCCGTCCAGGACCGCGCCCAGCCGGGCGCCCCCGGCGCCGGGCGAGCGCACGGCCGTGACCCGCGCGCGGACCTCGGCCACCCCGGCGCGCTCCCCGGCCGCCGCCAGGGCGTGCAGCAGCAGGCGCGGGTCCACCGAGTGGTCCTCGGGGGCCAGCACGCCGCCGCGGACCGCGGGCGCCAGCATCGGCTCCAGGCGGCGGCACTCGCGGCCGGTCAGGCGCTCGGTGGCCACCCCCAGGCGCTTCCGCAGGTCGTGCAGGCGGTCCAGGACGGCCATGTCGTCGGCGTCGAAGGCGACCAGCAGCGTTCCGGTGGTGCGGTAGCCGACGCCGAGCCCGCTCGCCTCTTCGAGTTCGGCGACGAAGCCCGGGTACAGGGCGGCCGAGCGCAGGGCGAACTCCATGAGGGGTTCCTCACCGAACACCGCCTCGGTGGCGGGGGTGAGCATGCCCGCCGCGACGGTGGACGCGGCCCGGGCGCCGGCCGGGTCGGTGACGGGGTCGGGCTCGACCAGGGTGACGCGGGCCCCGGCCTGCGCCGCCCGCCAGGCGGTGACCCGGCCGGCCAGGCCGCCGCCGACCACGACCACGCCGTGGCCGCCCCCCGGGCTCTCGGACGCGGGATCCTCAGACGTAGGACGAATCGTGTCGGGCCGCCGCTCGGTGTTCGAGGTGCGCACGATAGTGCCTCCACTCCCTTCGCCGGCATGATCCGGATCAGGTTCGTGCGGTCGGGGGCGGCAGCCCCCCTCTCAGCCGGGTCCACCCGGCTCCCGCGGGACGTTGGTCTTCGCCCCACATACTACGGCCCCCGGACCGGGGCGTCCGAGCCGGTGCCGTCGGCGCGCAGGGTGTCCGGACGGGCCGCGCCTGTGGCAGATTGGTGGGGTGACATCTAGCGACTCCAACCTCGACTCCCTGGTCGGCGCGTGGCTGACCCTCAAGGAGGCGGCCGCGCCTCTGGGCGTGAGCCCGAACCGCATCAAGACGCTCATCCGCGAGAACCGCCTCATGGGCGTGGTCCGCGGCGGCGAGCTCTCCATCCCGGCCGCCTTCATCGACGGCGACGACCTCGTCAAGGGGCTGCCCGGCACCCTGGTCCTGCTCGGCGACGCGGGCTTCTCCACGGAGGAGGCGCTGCGCTGGCTCTTCACACCGGACGACACGCTGCCCGGCACCCCGATCCAGGCGATGCGCGAGAACCGGGGCACCGAGGTGCGCCGCCGCGCCCAGAGCCTGGCCTTCTGACCCCGTCCCCGGGGCGGGCGCGCCCGCGCCGCCCGCCCCCTTGGGCCCGCCGAGGTCAGGGCCTAGGGTGGGGAGCGTGAGGACCAGCCACGGAACCAGCCTGCGCAAGCGCCTGGACGCATCCCTTCTGTACCTGTGCACCGACGCCCGCCGCGAGCGCGGCGATCTCGCCGAGTTCGCAGACGCCGCACTGTCCGGGGGAGTGGACATCATCCAGCTCCGGGACAAGGGCCTGGAGGCGCGCGAGGAGCTCGCCGCCCTGGAGGTGCTGCGGGAGGCGTGCGAACGCCACGGCGCCCTGCTCGCGGTCAACGACCGCGCCGACATCGCCCGCGCGGTGCGCGCCGACGTGCTCCACCTGGGGCAGCGCGACCTGCCGGTGCCCATGGCCCGGGACATCGTCGGGGCCGACCCGCTGATCGGGCGCTCCAACAACGACATCGACGCCGCCCTGGCCTCCGCCGAGGAGCCGGGCAGCGACTACTTCTGCGTGGGCCCGGTCTGGGCCACGCCCACCAAGCCGGGCCGCCCGGCGGCCGGGACCGGACTGGTGGAGCGGGCCGCCGCCCTGGACACCGACCGGCCCTGGTTCGCGATCGGCGGCATCGACCTGGACAGCGTGGACCGGGTCCTGGACGCCGGGGCCCGCCGGATCGTGGTCGTGCGCGCCATCACCGAGGCCGGGGACCCGGCGGCGGCCGCCGCCGCGCTGCGCGAGCGCGTCGCCGCGCGCCGGGCCTGAGAACGCC
>NZ_JBJJBV010000345.1:0-6162 GCF_045446735.1 Nocardiopsis protaetiae | reverse complement strand
GGCGGTGTCAGATACGGGTCTGGCTCAGCCGGGTGCGCGAGCGCTCCAGGAACCGGCGCAGCACCTCGTTGAACCGCTCGGGCCGCTCCAGGTTGGGCAGGTGCCCGGCACCCTCGACGATCTCCACCACCGAGTCCGGGATGCGCACGTGCATCGCCTCGGTGAAGTCCGGCGGGGTGAACCCGTCCTCCTGCCCCGCCACCAGCAGCGTCGGCGCCGAGATACGGCGCAGCAGCGGCAGGTGGTCGGTGCGCTCGGCCCGGCCCAGCAGCGCCGCCGCCGCACCCTCGGGCGGCGCCGCGTACATCATCGCGCGCACGTGGTCGGCCACCGCCGGCAGCTCCCGCACGTTGGCCTCGGTCATCATCCCCACGAGCATGTCGTCGGTGTAGCCGACCATGCCCTCGGCGCGCAGCCGCGCCGCCACCGCCCGCCGCGAGGCGCGCCCCTGCTCGGTCTCAGCGTAGGGGTTGGTGGCCGCCAGGATGAGGGAGTCCACCCGGTCGGGGAAGAGCCGGCACAGCTCCAGGGCGACCTGGCCGCCCATCGACAGCCCCACCACCCCCACCGCGTCCAGGCCCAGGTGCTCCAGCAGGGCCGCCAGGTCGCGGGCGAAAACGTCCATGGTGGTGACACCGGGCACGACCGTGGAGCGGCCGTACCCGCGCAGGTCCGGCGCGATCACCCGGTAGCCGCGCCCGGCCAGCGCTCTGACCTGCGGCTCCCACAAGGTGTGGTCGAAGGGGTGCCCGTGCACGAACAGCAGCGGATAGCCCACGCCGCGGTCCACATAGTGGATATCGATACCGCGCACGCGGGCCGTGCCCGTTCCGTCACCGTTCACCGGGTTCGTCTGATGTGCCACAAGAAACGATGCTATTCACCTGCGCAAGAGCATCGATCCGTCGGGGGCCGTACAAACGGCCACGGAAAGAGAGGTGGGCCGCAGGCGGTCCCTCGACGCCTACGGCCCGCACACACCGTGACCGCCGTCCTCGGGCACGGTGCCCACGTGGTGAAGACCACCACGCCCTCATCGGGGTCCAGGACACCCGACTACAGGGGGAGACGCCCGGGACACCGATCGGGTTCGATCCCCGCGACGACTTCATCGCAGGAATCATGCCCCGGACACCTCACCGGTGAAACTTTCCTACCCGTCCCCGCCCCGGGCCGATCGCCCCCCGCGCCCCAGGACGCACGCCGCCACCAGGTAGGGCGCGGCGAACACCGCGAACGCCCACCCGTGCCCGGTCAACGCGAACACCGCGGCGTACAGCGGGTAGGCGGCCGTCGTCACCAGGTCCGTGCCCAGCCCCGCCACCGAGGTGACGGTGGCCCGGCTCGACCCGGTGATGCGGTCCTGCAACCGGGCGTCGGCCACCACGCACGCCGCCTGGCACACACCGAACCCCGCACCCAGCAGCACCCACCCCGCCGCACCGCCCAGCAGCGCCCCGGCGGCGATCGCCACCGCCGCCGCGCCCGGCAGCACCGCGAACGCGCGGGCGGGCAGCCGCGAGGCCGGACCGGCCAGCAGGCCGCCCACGGTCACCCCCGCCCACACCACCGCCAACACGGCGGGCACCGCCTCAGGGGCCACCCCGTGGTCGGACACCAGCAGCGGAACGTACTCGTCGAGCATCCCCCAGAAGGAGGTGACCACGATCAGCAGCACGATGGCGCCGCGCACCCGCCGGTCGTGGCGGGCCTCGGCCAGACCGGCGCGCAGGACCGCCGTGTACTCGCGCAGGGTGGCGGGCTCGGCGTCCTCGGGATCATCGGGGTCATCCGAGCCGACGGGGCCGTCGGGGCCGGTCCCCGGGGAGGCCGCGGCGACCGGGACGGCCGGGACGGCCGGGGCGGAGGGGTGGCCGGGCCGGTGCGGGCCCGCGGGCAGCACCCCCGCCACCTGATCGGACACCCCGCCGGGGTCGGCGGGGGCGCCGTCGTCGGCGTGGGCGGGGGCCGGTGCCCCGGCACGGTGTTCGGGCAGGAACAGGGCCGCCAGCGCGCACACCGCGCACACCGCCACACTGGCCGCGCCCACCGCCGCGTACCCGCCCCAGGCCATCACCGGCACCGCCGCCAGGGTGGCCGCACCCACGGCCGCCACCCCCAGGGCCCGGGTCACGCCCATCACCCGCGCGTACCGGTCGGCCGCGCCCCGGTGGGCGAGCTCGTCGTGGACCAGCGCCTCCAGGGAGCCCGAGGACAGGGACCCGCCCAGCCCCCACAGCACGAACCCCGCGGCGAACGCCCCATAACCGGGGGCCAGCAGCCACAACAGGAACGCGGCGGCGGTGAACACCGGGGCGGCCGCCAGCAGGTACCGGCGCGGGACCACGTCGGCCAGGGCCCCGGCGGGCACCGCCGACACCAGGCCCACCCCGGACCAGAGCATGAAAAGGGAGCCGATCTGCGCCACCGACAGGCCGTGGTCGGCGAACAGCAGGGCGTAGACCGGGTACAGGAGGACGAACTCCTCCGCGGCCGCGTACACGTACAGCGGCCCGGTCAGCCGGAACACGCGCACCCCGGGGGCGCGCGAGGATTCGAGAGTCATGGAGGTCTTTCGGTCGAACGTGCAGGGGCACCGGGGAGCGGTGCCGCCGGGCGGGGCCCGGGCACGGACCGAGGACCGTCGTTGGACTTAATGTCGCTTGCGCATGGCACCAGCATACGCCGCCCGGCCCCCGCGGGGCGGGAGAACCGGGCGGTACGTGCGGTGTGCGCAGGGTGGGCAGGGGCATGGTGCGGGCGGCGGCACGGTCCGCCCCCGGAACCCGGTGGCCCCGGGGGCACCGGGTTCCGGAGGCAGCGGCACCCACCCGCCGGCGGCCGGGGCGCCACGTCCTACCGGCCCCGCCCGGCCCCTGTCAGCTGTCAGGGGGCGGTGCGGCCGCCGCCCTCCCGCCCCAGGTGGATCAGGTACTCCTCGCGCACCAGCGGGTTGCCGTCGGTGCGCTCGCGCCGGGGCGGTTCCCCCGCCACCGGGCGCAGCCCCGCCGGCCGCGACTCCCAGAACCCCTCGCCGCGGGGCAGCCCCGCCAGCGCCGCCTGGACCCGCCCCACCGTCCGGGCCGGGACGTCCCCGGCCAGCGTCCAGGTCCCCCGCCCCGGCCGGGTGTCGTGCACCCGCCCCTCCAGGCCCGCCAGCAGACCCGTCACCGGGCCCAGGGCGTCGGCGGGCACCTGCACCTCGAAGGCGTGCTCGGGCTCCAGCACCCGGGTCCCGGCCTGCTCCAGGGCGCGCAAAAGCACCATCGGCACCAGGCGGCGGAAGTCCCCCGGCACCGTCGAGGGGGTGAACCCGCTGTGGGTCATGGTCACCGCGCAGTCGATGACCCGCCACCCGTACAGGCCCTGCTCCAGGGCGCGGTGCACCGTCTCCACCACGGCCCGGTCGAACGCGGGGAAGAGCGCCCCCAGCTCCACCTCCCGGCCAAACACCGTCCCCGACCCGGGCGGGCCCGCCTCCACGCGCAGGCCCACCGTGGCGGGCCAGCCGTCCGGCGGCTGGGACTCCACCGTCTCCAGCGCCGACCCGGTGCCGGCGGGGCGCTCCACGTGCACGATGCGGCTGCGTTCGAACACCGCCCGCACCCCGAAGCCCTCGGCCAGGGTCTGGGCGATGACCTCCTTCTGCACCTCCCCGTACAGCAGCACCGACACACCCCGGCCCGGGACCGTGCGCACCGCGATGAGCGGGTCGCGGTCGGCCAGGGCGCGCAGGGCGGCGTGCAGGCGGGCCCGGTCCCGGTCGTGTTCGGGGCGGACCAGGGCCTCCAGGGAGGGGCGGGCGAAACGCGGCTCCCTCAGGGAGGGCGGCCCCAGGCGGTCGCCGACGCGCAGGTCGCCCACCCCGTGCACGCGGGCGATGTGCCCGGCGGTGAGGACCCCGGCGCCGGGGTCGCCCACCACCTCCAGGCGGGTCAGCCGCACCGGCCGCGCACGGGTGGTGCCGTCAGGGTCGCGGCGGTGCAGCGTCAGGCGCCGCCGGGCGGCCAGGGTGCCGCCGAACAGCCGCAGGTGCCCCACCCGCTCGCCGGTGGCCTCCACCGAGAACACGGTGCCGTGCGGCTCGGGGCCGCCGGTGTCGCGGGCGGCGGGCAGCAGGCCGGTCAGCGCCGCCACCAGCTCGGCCGTTCCGGCGCCGGTGATCGCCGACCCGAACAGCACCGGGTGCACCTGCGCCCGCCCCACCCGGTCGGCCAGCCGGGCCTCCAGTTCCTTGGCGGGCGGGAGCGGGCGCTCCTCCACCAGGCGGCCCAGCAGGTCCTCGTCGTGGGCGGCCAGCGCCTCGGCCACCGCACGGGAGCGCTCAAGGGCGGGCAGCGGCTCCACCCGCGCCCCCGGAGTACCCGGATCCACGACCCGGTCCAGGGCGAGGGTATCGGGGGTGAGCAGGCGGCGGACGTCGGCCAACACCCCGCCGGGACGGGCCCCCACGCGGTCCACCTTGTTGACGAACAACAACGTGGGCACCCCGGCGCGGGACAGGGTGCGCATGAGCACCCGGGTGTGGGCCTGCACGCCCTCCACCGCCGACAGCACCAGGACGGCGCCGTCCAGCACCGCCAGGGCGCGTTCGACCTCGGCCACGAAATCGGTGTGGCCGGGGGTGTCGATGAGGTTGATGCGGGCGTCGCCCACCCGCAGCGGGGCCACGGCGGTGCGCACGGTGATGCCGCGGGCGCGTTCGATGGCACCGGTGTCGGTGCGGGTGTCACCGCCGTCCACACTGCCCAGGCGGTCGATGGCACCGCTGTGGAACAGCAGGCGCTCGGTCAGGCTGGTCTTACCGGCGTCGACATGGGCGACGATACCGATGTTCACAACGGACAAGAGGCGTTTCCTCGGAGATACGGGAGCTGGTGGGCTGAGGTACTCCGTGACGTCGCCGCATGCCGCTTCCCTTGTCCGTCGGGGCCTGGTGAACGCCCCCGATCATGCACACCCCGACCCGGCGCGGCAACCGCTTTTCCTCCGCGCGTCGCACACCGCCACCGTTCCGTTACCGAACGGGTGGTGATGTTCACCCCCGGAGCGCATTGCCGGTCGTGTTCCGGTCGGACGCGGCCCAGCCCTACGACGCCCGCAACCTGTCCTTCTCCCTGGACACCCGCACCATCTCCCTGTGGACCGTGCGGGGGCGGGTCAAGGGTGTACCGTTCGTCTGCTCCCCCGACCAGCTCAAGGTGCCAGCCGAGCACAAGCGCGGTGAGGCCGATCTGGTGGTCCGGGACGGGATGTGGTTCCTGCTGGTCAGCGTGACCGTGCCCGACACCGAAGCTTATGAGCCGGGTGGGTTCCTTGGGGTGGACCCGGGCGTCGCCAACATCGCCACCACCAGCGGCGGCCGCATCATGGCCGGACGGCAGCTGAACCGGTACCGCCAACGCCAAGCCCGGCTGCGGGCCAAGCTCCAGGCCAAGGGCACCAAGTCCGCCAAGCGGCTGCTGAAGAAGCAGCGCCGCAAGGAGTCCCGCCGGGCGCGGGACGCCGACCATGTCATCTCCAAACGCATCGTGGCCGAGGCCGAACGCACCGGACGCGGCATCTCCCTCGAAGACCTCACGGGGATCCGCGCACGGGTACGTCCCACCCGTCGCCCACCACCACCCTCAACGGACGGCCTGCGGCCGCAGTTCTTTCCCGGCGCCCCAACGGGCCACGCTGCACAGCTGGGCCTTCGCCCAACTCGGGACCTTCATCTCCTACAAAGCGAAACGGGCCGGGGTACCGGTGGTGTTCGCGGACGCTGCGCACTCCTCACGCGAGTGCGCCGACTGCTCCTACACCCACCGCCACAACCGCATCTCCCAGGCCTTGTTCACTTGCCGGTCGTGCGGCGTCGTTGCGCACGCCGACCGCGATGCTTCCCGTGTCCTGGCCCGCAGGGGCCAGGAGGCGGGGAACGCGGGGCGGCGGTCACACGTCCCACCCGCACATCCCGGCTGAGGGGTGTGCAGGTCAGATTCGGTGGGCGTTCCCGGCAGCCAGTCGGGCGTTCAACCGCATGCTCGGTCCAGGAGAGCCGAGAAGCTGATCAACCGCAAGCGCGGTTACGTCCGCAACACGGTGACGCCCACCGAGTGGCGGGCCGACTACCGGATCGTGGACCGGGTGTCGGTGCCGGGGGCGCCCATCACCGACCGG
>NZ_JBJJBV010000344.1:0-6198 GCF_045446735.1 Nocardiopsis protaetiae | reverse complement strand
CCCGGACGACCGGAGCCATGTCGATTAGGTTAGCCTACCCTTGTCGTTGTCGTCGGTGGTCGTCGCCGTCCGGCGGCGGCTCCGCCGTGCCCGCCCCCCGCAGCCCTCCGGAAAGGGTCCACACAGATGAGTCACCTCCCGGCCGCCGAGGAGCCCTCACCGGTCCGCGACGGCGTGGTCCGGGCCGGACTGGCCGTCGTCGGCGTCGGCCTGGTCGCCGGGGCCGCCCAGCTCCAGGGCGCCGCCGCCCGGACCGACCCCGCACCCGGGCCGGTCGCCGGGCCCGAGGCCCCGGTGTCGGCCCCGAGCGCCCCCGCCTCCCCGGAGCCCACCGGCTCCACCGACTCCACCGGCTCCTCCGAGCCCGCCCTGTTCGGCGACTACACCGACGGGACCTACACCGCCACCGGCGACTACGTCGCCCACGGGGCGCCCGGCAGCATCACCGTCACGCTCACCCTGGCCGACAACGCCGTCACCGACGTCGTCGTCGAACCCGGTGCCGAGAGCGGCGCCTCCCGCCAGTTCCAGGACCGGTTCGCCCAGGGCATCGCCGCCGTGGTCGTCGGCGTCCCCCTGGACGAGATCGAGGTCGACAAGGTCTCCGGGTCCTCCCTCACCGGCGACGGCTTCACCGACGCCCTGGCCCGGATCCGGGACGATGCACGCGCATGAGCGGGTGTTCGACGCCATCGGCACCCGCTGGCGCGTGCACACCTCCCGCCCCCTGGAACCCGCGACCGCCGACGCGGTCGCCGCGCGGATCGCGGAGTTCGACCGCGCCTACTCGCGCTTCCGCCCCGATTCGCTGGTCGCCGAACTCGCCGCCACCGGCGGCCCCGTCGCCTTCCCCGGCGACGCCGAGGACATCCTCGACCTCTACGACACCCTGGGCCGGGCCACCCGGGGAGCCGTCGACCCGCTGGTCGGCGCCTGCCTGGAGCGGCTGGGCTACGACCCCGACCTCACCCTGCGCCCGCACGGCCCGCCGCTGCCCGCACCCGCCCCCGGGACCCTGCGCCGGGCGGGCACCGTCCTGACCGCCGAACCCGGCGCGGTGCTCGACATCGGCGCCCTGGGCAAGGGGTACCTGGTCGACGCGGTCACCGCGCTTCTGCGCGAGGACGGCCACGACGACCTGTGCGTCGACGCCGGCGGCGACATGCGCGCCGTCGGCTCCCCGCTGCGCGTCGCCCTCGAACACCCCCACCGCCCCGACCTCGCCATCGGCCGCGTCCGGCTGCACGACCGCGCCCTGGCCGCCTCCGGCACCGATCGCCGCGCCTGGGGCGAGGGCCTGCACCACGTCCTGGACGCCCGCACCGGCGCCCCCGTCGAGCGGGTCGTCGCCACCTGGGCGCTCGCCGACACCGCCGCCCTCGCCGACGGGCTGGCCACCGCCCTGTTCTTCGTCGGACCCGACGACCTGGCCGCGGCCGCCCCCGGCGGATTCGGGTACGTCCGGGTGTTCTCCGACGGCACCGCCCACCACTCGCCCCACTGGGAGATGTTCGCGTGAGACGACTGTCCGCCCTCCTCGACGGCCTCACCATGTACCGCACGGTCACCCTCGGGCTGGGGCTCATCGCCCTGGCCGCCCCCGTCCTGGCCGCCCTGGGCGTGCTCTCCCTCGACCCGGTCGCCATCGCCGCCTCCCTCACGGTGTGCGTCGCGGCCTGCCTGCTCACCGGGCTGACCGTGCCCCGGCTGCTGGGGGTGCGCCCGCACGCCGAGTCGTCGGTGATCACCGGCCTGCTGCTGGGCCTGGTGCTGTGGCCCGCCGACACCCCGGCCGGGTTCGCCGGGCTGGTCGCCGTCTCGGTCGTGGCCACCCTGTCCAAGTACGTGCTGACGCTGCGCGGACGGCACGTCCTCAACCCGGCGGCGCTGGCCCTGGTGGTGGCGGGCCTGGCCGGGATCGCCACCCCGGCCTGGTGGGCGGGGTCGGCGGGGCTGCTGCCGTTCGTGCTGGTCGCCGGGGTGCTGGTGGTGCGCCGCCTGCGCCGGTACGCGTTCGTCGGCGTGTACCTGCTGGTGGGCGGCGGCCTCAACCTGGCGTCCTCGGTGGCGGCGGGGGAGGCGGTCCCGGCGGCGGCCTGGGCCGTCGTCGCGTCCTCGCCGGTGCTGTTCCTGGCCGCGTTCATGCTCACCGAGCCGCTCACCACCCCGCCCCGGCGGTGGCAGGCGCTGACGGTGGCCGCAGTGGTGGGCGTGCTGGACGGGGTGGCGTTCTCCGTCGGCCCGCTGCACTCCTCGCCGGAGCTGGCCCTGCTGGCGGGCAACGCGCTGGCGTTCGTGTTCGGGCAGCGGCGCGGGGTGCGGCTGCGGGTGCTGCGGCGCGAGCCGGTCGGCGCCGACACCGTCGAACTCGTGCTGGCCCCGCGCGCCCCGCTGGCCTTCCGGCCGGGGCAGTACCTGGAGCTGTGCCTGCCGCACCCGCGCCCGGACGCGCGCGGGACCCGGCGGATGTTCAGCATCGTCTCCCCGCCCGCGCGCGCCGACGAGATCGCGGTGGCGATGCGCCTGCCCGAGCGGCCCAGCAGCTTCAAGCGGGCGGTGGCGGAACTGGAACCGGGGCGGGTGCTGACCGCCACCGGCGTGCACGGCGACTTCACCCCGCCCGCCGATCCGGACACCCCGGTGCTGTGGGTCGCGGGAGGGATCGGCATCACCCCGTTCGCCTCCATGGCCGCCGCCGGTGCCGCCCGCGACGCGGTCCTGGCCTACCGGGTGCCCGACGCCGACGACGTGCCCTACGCCGAGGTGTTCGAGAAGGCGGGGACGACGGTGCTGCTGTTCGCCCCGGCCCCGCCCGCCGCCCCGCCGCGCGGGTGGACCTACGCGGGCCCGGAGCCGACCGGCGACGCGCTGGCCGAACACGTCCCGGACCTGGCCCGCCGCCGCGCCTACGTGGCGGGCGCCCCGGCGATGGTCGCCGACCTGGTCCGGGAGCTGCGCCGCCGCGGCGTGCGGGGCGTGCGCACCGACGCCTTCAGCGGCTACTGACCCGCCCGCGCCCGGGAGCCGGTGCGGATGCGCCCGGGTGGGCGGTGGCCTGCGGCAGGACGCGGCCGGGGCGGTGAACCCGCCTGGGTGGTCGCCCGTGGCGGGACGTGCGGCCGGGGCCGGGGTGGTGGACCTTCCTGGGCGGGCGGTGCCCCCCGGGGGATGCGCGGCCGGGGCCGGGGTGTGTACCCACCTGGGCGGGCGGTCTCGTAGCGGGAGGTACAGCCGGGGCGGCGGACCCTCCTGAGCGGGTGGTCGCCCGTGGCGGGACGTGCGGCCGGGGCCGGGGTGGTGGACCCACCCGGGCGGTCGCCCGCGGCGGGACGCGCGAGACGCGGCCGGGCGGAAACGGACCGGACGGTGGCTTGCGGTGGTGTGCGCCAATAGCCTATATTTCCTACAGATTTAATGGGTATTGTTCTCCGCGTGGTACCCGCCCCCAGAGCCGGAGCCGACCGTGTCCCGTTCCACCGCCATGCCCGCCGCCCACGTCGCCGTGCGCGGCCTCCACCGCGCCTTCCCCGACGGCGGCCGCACCCGCCCGGTGCTGCGCGGCATCGACCTCGACGTCGCCCCCGGCACCGTCCTGGCCCTGCTCGGCCCCTCCGGCTGCGGCAAGTCCACCCTGCTGCGCCAGATCGCCGGACTCGACCGCCCCACCGCCGGACACGTCGAGATCGACGGCGACACCGTCACCGACGTCCACCCGCGCTGCGCCGTCGTCTTCCAGGAGCCCCGCCTGCTCGGCTGGCGCACCCTCGCGGGCAACGTCGCCCTGGGCCTGCCCCGGGGCACCGACCGCGCCGACGCCCGCGCCCAGATCTCCCACTGGCTCGACGCCGTGGGCCTGGGCGACGTCCGCGGCCACCGCCCCCGCCAGATCTCCGGCGGCATGGCCCAGCGGGTCGCCCTCGCCCGCGCCCTGGCCCGCCGCCCCGGGGTCCTCCTCCTCGACGAGCCCCTCGCCGCCCTGGACGCCCTCACCCGGCTGCGCATGCAGGACCTGGTGGACGACATCCAGCGCGAGGCGGGCACCACCGTCGTCCTGGTCACCCACGACGTCGACGAGGCCCTGCACCTGGCCGACCGCATCGCCGTCCTGGGCCCCGTCGGCACCGCCCCCGGCGCCGGCATCGCCGCCCTCGTCGACGTCCCCACCGCCCGCCCCCGCGACCGGGGCGCGGGCGACCTCTCCCACCTGCGCGCCGAACTCCTGGACCGGCTGGGCGTCCCCCGCCGCACCGCCCCCGAAAGGACCACCCCATGACCCCGTCCCGCGCCTTGGCCGCGGCCCTGGCCCTGCCCGCCGCCGCCCTGCTGCTCACCGGCTGCCTGTCCGGGGAGGACGCCCCCGCCGGGGCCGACGGCGAACGCGTCCTGCGCCTGGACTACGCCTACTACAACATCGCCTCCCTGGTCGTCCGCGACCAGGGCTGGCTGGAGGAGGACCTCGACGGCGTCGAGGTCCAGTGGGTGCTCTCCGAGGGCAGCAACAAGGCCAACGAGAACCTGCGCGCCGAGACCATCGACCTGGGCTCCACGGCGGGCACCCCCGCCCTGCTGGCCCGCGCCAACGGCAGCCCCATCAAAGTGGTCGAGGTCTACTCCCAGCCCGAGTGGTCGGCCATCGTCGTCCCCGCCGACTCCGACATCGAGGGCCCCGAGGACCTGGCCGGGGCGACCGTCGCCGCCACCTCCGGCACCGACCCCTACTTCTTCCTGCTCCAGACCCTCGACGAGGCCGGACTCGAACTCGGCGACATCGACCACGCCGACCTCCAGCACGCCGACGGCCGCACCGCCCTGGAGCAGGGCGACGTCGACGCGTGGGCCGGGTTGGACCCGCACATGGCCGCCTCCGAGCTCACCGCCGGGTCCCGGCTGGTCCACCGGAACCTGGAGTACAACAGCTTCGGCACCCTCAACGTCCGCGAGGAGTTCGCCGAGGAGTCGCCCGACCTGGTCCAGGCCGTGGTCGACGCCTACGAGCGCGCCCGCGCCTGGGTGGCCGAGAACCCGGAGGACGCCGCCGCCCTGCTCGCGGAGGAGGCGGGGATCGACCCCGAGGTCGCCGAACGCCAGCTCACCGAGCGCACCCACCTGGACAACGACCCCGTGCCGGGCGAGGACCTGCGGGCCACCCTGGACCGGTTGCTGCCCTACCTCGTCGACAACGGGCTGGTGCGCAGCGAGGACGAGGCGACCCAGGCCCTGGACACGCTGTTCCTGCCCGAGTTCGCCGAGCAGGCGGCGCAGGAGGGCACCGGATGAGCCGCACCGCCGAGGAACCCCGCACCGCGGCCGACCCGGCGGCCGAGCCGGTGGCCGACTCCGTGCCCGCCCCGGAACCGGGCTCCGAGGCCTCGGGTGGGGGAGCCCGGCGCCGGTGGCGCGCTCTCGCCCTGGGGGCCGTGGTCCCGCTGCTGCTGCTCGCCCTGTGGCAGTGGGCCGCCGCGACCGGCGTCTACAACGCCGCCCAGCTCCCGCCGCCTGCCGCCGTCGCCGCGGCCTTCGCCTCCCTCGTCGAACGCGGCGACATGTGGCTGCACATCGCCATCAGCCTGCAACGGGTCCTGCTCGGCTTCCTGTGGGGGTCGGCGATCGGCGTCGCCGCGGGCGGCCTGGTCGGCCTGCTCCCCCTCGCGCGCGACCTGCTCGCCCCCACCGTCCAGGCGGTCCGGGCGGTGCCCTCCCTGGCCTGGGTGCCGCTGCTCGTCCTGTGGCTGGGCATCGGAGAGGGGCCCAAGGTGGTGCTCATCGCCATCGGGGCGTTCTTCCCCGTGTACACCACCGTCTCCTCGGCCCTGGCCCACCAGGACCGCGGGCTCATCGAGGTGGGCCGCGCCTACGGGCTGCGCGGGGCGGAGCTGTTCGTCCGCGTCCTGCTGCCCGCCTCCGCCCCGGCCGTCCTGGCCGGGCTGCGGCTGGCCCTGGCCCAGAGCTGGCTGTTCGTGGTGGCGGCCGAGCTGATCGCCTCCACCATGGGCATCGGGTTCCTGCTCACCAACAGCCAGAACACCGGCCGCACGGACATCCTGCTGCTGGCCATCGTCCTGCTCGCCCTGCTGGGCAAGGCCACCGACGCCCTGCTCGGCCTGGTCGAGCGCCGGGTCGCCGCCACCCGGTGAGCCGGAGGCCGGGCGGCCGGTCGGCCGGTGGACCGGCAGACCGACCGGGCGGAGAACTGAGCGG